>JAUZPH010000365.1 GCA_030706065.1 Bacillota bacterium
AAGCCCTTGAGAAGATGCTTTTCATCCAATGCTGTCTTCAGCAGTTCAGAAATCTCACTTGTTGACATAACTCCTTCAATTATCCAGTTGCAAAGGTTTGAAAGTATTAAATCATCACGCAATTCACTATCAATATCACCTATATTATCCATCATCATTAAGGCTAAATCATTTTGGTTTATACCATATGATAATGTATAGTCCTTATCCTTAATATTTTTCAATAATTCTTTCAATTCTTGTTTTTTCAAATTAAATTCCTCCCATTTATAAATCTTTATTTAAGGGACAGAGGGACGGAGCTTCTGTCCCTGATTGTTAACCTTGTCTTAAACACCGTCCACCTGTCATCCACAGCCACATGTTTCTCTTTTATGGCTTCAGCGTCAAGGTATCGGCGCCTCGGCGCTTTCCTATACGCTTATTCATGTATCTTGTGCATGCACCCATTGAGATCACCATTGCAGCGGTTAATACAAGATGAGTGCTGAATATATCGGCATGATCCTTGAGCATTCCCATGAAAGGAAAAGTAACTGCCACAGCTATATTGCAGCTTAAGCTGCTGAAGGACAGAATCGTTGCCCGCTTGTCTGAAGGAATATGCTTGTTTATATACTTTGTAGTTACAGGCCCGTATAAACCCCTTGCAACTTGTTGAAGCAGTATTGCCAAAAACCCCGGCCATATTTTTACTGTGCCCATAAGGAAAAAGGATGCTCCCATCAGCAACGCCAGAAAACTCAGGGTTCTCGGCTTGGTCTTTTCCATTATATAATGACTCCTTTTTGAGATAAAAGCAGCAGTAATATTAAAAAGGAAGAATATTATGCCGAAATATTTTACCGGAATATTTACCGCTTCCATATAAGGCTGGTAGTACCAAAAGCCTGCTCTGTAGAATATGAAAAAAACTGTGCAAAACAGAACTACTGCCTTAAGCTTCTCATGTTTGAAAATATACCTGCTGCTGTCTGATATCTGCCTGTAATAATTTACACCTTCATGCTGCGTCTCCTTCTGATAAGGCGGCTCATAAAAAAACAACGTTATAATAAAGGTAACAATCATAAAGATAATGGATACAGCCATAGGTAAATATATATTTACTTCATAAATGAAACCGGACAGAACTGAGCCTATTGCCTGAGCATATAAGGCATAAGACCTTGCCTTGCCTTCAACCTTTTGATACTCTCCTTCCTTTTTAACGGATACAAGCGAATCGTATATCAAGGCACTGTCTGCTCCTGACTTTAAAGATGCACCGAGACTGAAGATAGTCTCTGCAGCTGCAAAAACAATAAAGGTTTTTCCTATAATATAGATAAACAAAGAGATTGCCCATATTGCCGATGAAAGCAAAATACTCACCTTACGGCCTTGTTTATCGGCAACAGCGCCGGTAGGCACCTCAAATAATACCTGGGTTATGGCTGATATGGATTGAAGAAGCATGATCTCCGTAAAGGAGCAGCCCTTAGCTATAAGAAACAGAGTCATTACAGGCCCCAGTATCAGCAGTTCAGCAAAAGTAGAATAAAAGTAGTAAGTTTTGATGTTTCTTTCAAAATTCATTTTTTCACTCCCTTTCATTTAAAACAAAAAATCCCGCAGTGCCACTTTCATTAGAAGTGACTCCGCAGGATTATCTCCGCGTGTAGGCAAATGCCCTGTACCGCTCTTGAATAGGCCTTGGCCCGTACAATAGGTACACTCACTTGGGACAAGGGGACGATCCCTTTGACCCATTTATATGGTATATTACCACGGGAATTATTGGCTGTAAATGGATTTTAGTGATTTTTTTCACAATGATAGCGATTTTACATTATTGTTGTTAAATGTTAAAAGATACCTTGAATTTGTTAACAACTTATGGGATGAGGGGGACGAGGGGACGATCCCTTTGACCCTGTGCTGCCAATGCACTTAATCATTATTTTAGTAAAGCTTGAATCATAGCTCTTTTATGTTGATAGTATTCCTTGCTTTGCTCAGACATTTTGTTGTAGCTTCTTTCAAGTTTATTTTTAACAAACTCAATACCATCGTCAATATTAAGCTTTCTTTGAACAAAGGCCAGATAAAACAGTGATGGTAAAGTATCATAATGAGAAATAGCATCAGCATCGGCAACACATATTTCTTCCCTGGTTGTTTTTTCTTTTAGTACACTTCCTCTATGATTCAGGATGCACAGCTTTACCAGCTGAATTTTATCTGTCGGATAATTATACGCTTTGAGGATTTCTTCCGCCATATTTGCTCCATGGATATGATGGTCTTCATACAGCTTGTAATCTGTAATTGAAGCTATATCATGGAGCCACCCGGCTAATTCACACACCTCAACGTCCGCCTGATATAGTCTGGCAAGTTCAACAGCATTATTAGCTACGCTTTCAATATGACTGTAACTTCCCTCACCGAAAAAGTTATCCGGGCTTATGCATCTTCTTTTAATATCCTCTTTTATATTCTCAAGCATGTCCATTCTCATTTCTCCTTATTAACCGAATAATTCTAATTAACATTGCTTTAGACGGGCATTCATTTAAAACACCAAATTCCGGGTCATAATATACTCCTCAAGTTATGACTTAATAAGGAAAAATCTATCGAATGGACTATTCTTAAAGCTGCGGAAATTTAACCTTTGGTTTTACCTTTTATATTCCTAATCAGCCCTCAATGATTATTAATCCTTGTGCCCTCTATATCATTTTCCAACTGCTCTCTCTGAATTAATTTGTCTGCCGGCATTTATATGAGCTAATAACCGCTAATATATAAGTATATATATTCCCGAAATGAAGATTTAAAATAGTAAAATCCGGTCAAGCGCCAAACTCAACCGGGTCTCTGTTAACATATTATTTAATTCTTCTCAATATAACTTCTTCATGCTTTGACACTTCTTTTTCTATTCTATTTAGTTGCTCAGAATTTTGCTTATACCCGTCAAATAGAACATCCAGCCTTTTTCCGTGCTCCTGTTCGATTTTCATAACGGTTTTTTCAACATTACCGAGCCTTTGTTCAACACCATCAATTTTATCTGAATTAACTTTTACATCTTTCCTTAAATCCCGAAGCTCTATATACATCTTTTCCATAAGATTAAACAGTTTTTCATTTTCCAATTAAGTTCACCACCTTTGGTACTACTTTTATTATATCAGATATACTTCCACATTTCTATTATTGGCAAATCAAAAACAACTATGCAAACATTCGTTCGCAACCTTCGACATTATATATTATATTGTTGTGAAGCACCTTATGTATTTTATAAATCCATACTCTCAATTATCCCCTCAACCCATTTACATAAATTGCTTGAGGCCTTTTGAGCGGTTTCAACAACTCTTTCATGAGAATGCTTCACTTTCTGTATTCCTGTAGCCATATTGGTTATGCATGCTATTCCAAGCACCTCCATTCCAAGGTAATTGGCTGCAATAGTTTCAGGAACTGTGGACATACCTACCGCATCCGCACCCATTCTGCCAATGGAAACAATCTCCGCCGCAGTCTCATAATAAGGGCCCATAAATCCGGCATAAATTCCCTCTCCATAGCCTATACCCAATTGAGCTGCTATCCTTTTAGCCTTCTCAATCCATTCCAGCTTAAAGGGCTCCGACATGTCCGGAAATCTTGGCCCAAACCTTTCATCATTATGGCCAATCAAGGGGTTATCCCCCATGAGATTAATAAAATCCTTTATCAGCATAAGGGTTCCCGGACTGAAGCTTGTATTAATTCCACCACAGGCATTTGTGATAATGAGCTTGTTTATTCCCAATTTCTTCATTGTATAAACAGGATAAGTGACTTCCTTCATACTGTATCCCTCATAATAGTGAAACCGCCCCTGCATGGCCAGTACTTCGATTCCCCTTAAATTTCCGAACACCAGCTTCCCTTCATGTCCTGCCACAGTAGACCTTGGAAAGTTTGGGATATCTTCGTAGCTTATATACTCTTTATTTTCCATTATATCAACAAGGTTTCCGAGCCCTGAACCCAAAATTACTGCAACCTGCGGATTCCTGTCAATTTTTCTCCGTATGTAGTCTACAGATTCCATTACTTTTTCATACATGTTCATCATAATAACCGCCTCCAATATTTATTATACCAATTCAACAGCAGTGCCTGCAAAAATATTAAACGGCCGAAACCTAAATAGAATTCAGTTCTCTAGCCTTGATTGACAATCCCCTGTCTTAACTTATTTACAATACCACCGGATGTCATTTCTTCCATAAGAAGCATATTATATAACAGTATGTATCATCGGAGGGCAATTTATGATATCCAATCTTCGGAACTGCTTTTTTGGGACAGACACACTGATAAGCACCCACTGCGGCTTAACAAGCAGGGTGTATTTAAATAATGCCGCCACTCCTT
>JAUZPH010000366.1 GCA_030706065.1 Bacillota bacterium
CCTTATTATCAGATTTGGCGGAACAGCCGCCTAGCACTAGGCCCAAAGCCATTACCCCTGCTAACATTATACTAACCTTTTTTAATTTCATAATAGTCCTCCTTAATTCCTCGTCTGTATTTTAATAAAAGCTTTTCCAGGAAAAATCCTGTTGAAAACAGAACTAATCCTAAAAATGACAAAACTACCACTCCTGCAAAAACCGAATCTGACTGAAGCATCCCCGATGCTCTTTTTACATATATACCCAAGCCCTTTTCAGCTCCCAGCCACTCGCCTATGGTAGCTCCGGCAACACTGTAGGTGGCCGCTATTTTGAAACTGCTTATAAAGTTTGGCAGTACAGAATTCATATGAAGCTTGAAAAATATCTGAAATCTGTTTCCACCCAGGGCTTTTAAGACATCTTCCAAATCCTTATCCACACTTTTCAAGCCGTCCAGGGTACTTATAACTATGGGAAAAAAGCAGAACAGCACTACCACTGCCACCTTTGACCATATGCTGTATCCAAACCACATAACCATGATTGGCGATAAGGCTATAGTAGGAACTGTCTGAGAAAATATTATGATTGGATATAAGGTTTTCCCTACATTCCTCCAAAGGTATATAGAAAGTGCACAGGAGATACCGATGACTACTGATATACCAAGTCCCAGTACTGCTTCCCCCAGGGTTACCAGGGAATGCTCATAAAGAAGTTCCCTTTGAGTCCACAGCGCTTTAAGGACTGCTGAGAATCTGGGCAAAATGAACTTCGGCACTTTGAAATACGGTATTAAAAATTCCCACGCCAGTATCAGAAGTACTAAGAAAATAAAAGGGAATATAAAATTCTTCAGCTTCTTCATTCTGCCTTCCCCCTCTTGTTTTCCTCCAGCTCATCGAGAATATTAAGAATAACTCTTTTCAATTCTGTAAATTCACCGGAAAGCGTGGTTTCATAGTTTCTTGGCCTTTTAATGCCGACCTCTATGGACTTTAAATTTTTGTAGGGAAGTTCAGTACATATCAGTATCCTGTCAGATAAAAGCAGGGCCTCCTCTATGTCATGAGTTATCATGAATACAGTGTTACTTTCCTTTTGACAGAGTTCAAGCAGCCAAGCCTGCATCTTTCTTCTTGTCAATGCATCCAAAGATGAAAATGGCTCATCCAGCAAAAGTATTGAAGGCTTATTTACTATTGCTCTTAAAAATGAAGCTCTCTGCCTCATGCCCCCCGATAACTCATGTGGGTAGTATTTTTCAGTGCCTTCAAGTCCGAAATCTTTAAAATATGAAGCTGCTGTTTTCCTTGACTCTCTTTTGCTGCAGCCATTCAATTCAAGTCCAACGGATGTGTTATCAAGAATATTCCTCCAAGGCATCAAAGAATCCTTCTGGGGCATATACCCTATGATATTTTTATCAGACTCTCTTGCTATATTTATGCTGCCATCAAGCGGTTTAAGCAGGCCTAATATCAACCTGAAAAGAGTGCTCTTCCCTGTGCCGCTGGGTGCAATGATAGTGACAAACTCATTTTTACCTATGCTGAGAGATAAATCATCAATTATAAGCTTTTCCGAATCCTTATACTTAAAGGATAAATTATTAATTTCCAATGCCTTCATCTAAATTATCCATCCTTCTTTTCTTATAGCATCCATCCCGGAACATATATTCAGAGCATATTGCATAAAAAAACTCCTTTCAAGCAGTATTTGGCATACCGTCGAAAAGAGTTAATAATCTAATAATCGTAAATCCAAACATACTTCGGATCTACCTTCATATCATCTTAAAACTTCCCTTCGCTGGCATTACCCAGTGCAGGTTCAAAGGGTCTGAAAAACTTCATCTCAGCCGCAGTGGCGCCCCTAGCATTTCATATAAATTTTATAGTTTAAACTGAAAAATGTCAATAGACTCAGGATATTAATTTTACTCTCTGCTCCTTATTCCATAAATGTATGGAATATATGCTTGTTGCTGCTATAACAACTGCAATTGCTATTGTATTACTTGCAGATGACAGAACATTGTTTCCAAGGAAGCTGTATAGTATCATCATCGGCATATTTGAAAGTACAACTGTCAATATAAACTTTCTATAACTTAACCCTGTAGATCCGCCTAAGAAACAGGCTATGTCCGAGGGTGCAATTGGGCACAAAATACCAATAGCCAGTATCTTTGTATTGTTTTTTAACAACAGCCGGTATAGCTTTGGATTCTTTTTTACAAGATAATCCTGTAAATTGGATCGAACCAGGATTTTTGATACTATAAAAATAATGGTTTCACTTAGTACAACTGATATAAAAGCAAGGGCAGCTCCCTCAAAAGGATTAAATATCATCCCAGCCAAAATCATAAACACCGCACTGGGAATTAATGCTACTATCCTTAAGGCTGCCAACGCTACAAATATCAGCTCTTTATAGCCGCCAAACCCATTTAAAAACCGGTTTAGGTTATCCATATTTCCACTCAGTAAATTAAATCTGAATAGTATATATATCAAGGCCGCCCAAACAGTGATTATTAAAAATTTGCTTCCTTTTCTCATATATAATTCCTCCCGGTTTCAATCATATTTACAGACATCTCTTTCTTTTACTTATCATATTTACATTATAAGTAATGATTGTCGTACCAATATCAAAGAATTATGTGAAACCTCTGTGATTATAAAGATGCGGAAATTTAAACCTTAAGTATTCGACTGAGAAAATATCGAATCCTCACCGATTTTTCGAAGGCGATAAATTAAAACATAAATTTCCGCATCTATATATGTCATCCACCGCGTACAAATATGATTTCACCCTGCCGTATTACAAATGCAGGATTTATTACAAAAGTGGTACACTTCTCCTTATAGTTCGTAAAATAATAATGGATGAATTCCTTAAACGAAAGGGGATATTATGCAAATTCATGTTGTTCAACCAGGACAGTCTATATTCGGCATTGCACAAGCATATAGTACCACTGTTGCAGCAATTGTAAGCGCTAATGAAGTACCAAACCGCAACAATCTGGTAGTAGGCCAGACGCTTGTAATTCCTATTGTGGGAAGCTTCTATTGGGTTCGGCCGGGAGATAGTTTATACAGCATTGCAAGGAGGTACGGAATAAGCTATCTGAGGCTTGCAAGTATTAATGGCCTTTCACCTACCAGCGTGCTCACCGTCGGACTGAGACTTTATATTCCGCCGCAGGAGAGAAGAAGTGCAGAGATAAATGCATATGTAGAACCTATAGCCGGAAGAGTTGCCCCTGAATTGGAGCAGTCCGCCAGAAGTGCAGCTCCCCATTTGACCTACCTGGCACCTTTTAGCTTCCAGATTCGAAGAGATGGTACCTTGAAGGAACCCCCGCTGGATAATTTCAGAAGAATTGCCGAGACAAACGGGGCTGTTTTATTGATGGCAGTTACCAATCTTGAACAGGGACAATTCAGTACGGAACTTGGAAGACTTATTCTCACAAATGACCAGCTGCAAAATACTCTGCTGGATAATATCATAGCTACAGCTAAACGGCTAAACTTTAAAGACATACATTTTGATATGGAGCATCTGCCCCGTGAACTCCGAGAAAACTATAATGCCTTTTTGAGAAAGGCTAAAGCGAGGCTGAGTGCTCAAGGTTTTCTGATGTCTACCGCCCTGGCACCGAAAACAAGTGCCACCCAGGCAGGTGAATGGTATGAAGCCCATGACTACAGAGCCCACGGCCAGATTTCGGACTTTGTTGTCATAATGACCTATGAATGGGGCTACAGCGGCGGCCCGGCAATGCCTGTATCTCCACTTCCCCAAGTAAGGCAGGTTATTGAGTATGCTTTGACGGAAATGCCCGGTTCAAAGATTATGATGGGACAAAACCTGTACGGATATGACTGGACCCTTCCTTTTGTACCTGGAAGTGTTGCAAGGGCAGTAAGCCCCCAGGATGCCATTTTATTGGCTTCGGAAAATAATGTGCCCATAAGCTATGACACTACGGCACAGGCTCCTCATTTTGACTATACGGATTCAAACGGAAAGCGTCATACAGTTTGGTTTGAAGATGCCAGGTCAATTCAGGCAAAATTTGACCTTGTAAAGGAGCTTGGCCTCAGAGGCGTCAGTTATTGGAAGCTTGGTATTTCCTTCCCACAGAACTGGCTGCTTATTGAAGACAATTTTGATGTGGTAAAACGGCAGATGTAACAATTTCAGATGCGGAAACTTAAACCTTTAGTATTCGGCTTCGAAAATATGGAATCTTCACCGATTTTTTCGAAGTCGATAAATTAAGAAATAAATTTCCGCATCTATAATTGGAATATACCTGCTAAATAGAATTGTTATGAGGGGGATTTTTATGGAACTAATGAAAGGAAAAACATATAATATTTTTAGCTTTCTAGGTGGAACAGC
>JAUZPH010000367.1 GCA_030706065.1 Bacillota bacterium
GCAAGCTTTGCATTTTTCCCGGGAAGATTTCTGGTTGCCAGAGCAATGAGTCCGATATTATCACCGCAGAGAGCCAAGTCCAATAGAGCTATTTCAATTATTCCGAGAATAAAGGCTGCTGTATTTTCCATAACCGATTCCCCATCAAATAATTAATATATAATTATTATATGCCCCATGACAGGCATCATGCTCAATGTTACATATTTCCCAAATTATACAACAATATAATATTTTTTACATAATATATTTACTAATTCCAATTTATATGTTATTATAGTATCATAAGGTATACGTTTACATGCTACTCTTTTCTGCTTGCTAATAATGAAAGGAGAGACCTCCTATGTTAACTGTATCTAGTGATATGCGGACTAATCCCAGAATACAAGTGAAACTTTTTCTGCACTTATTTAATGATGAAAGAACCTTTTTTGGAACTTCTGTCGATCTATCCGGCTGGGGAATAAGATTTAAGACCCCATGCCCACTGGAGTCGGGGGACCTGATAAGAATTTCATTTATTTATAAGAGCCCCTATGTGCTTAATACAAGAATAGTGCAGGAGGTTTCAGAGCATGAATACAGGGGACTGTTTATATTTGATGATATCGTGAGCAGGTTATCCTTAGAAAAAAATATCAATGAAACTAAAAAGGCCCACATGACTTATAAATGACAGGATACATTTTATGTATCCTTATTTTATTTCAAGTCCAAAGCAAAAGGCTGTTTTATGCCATGGCATCAAACAACCTTTTTACAGAGTCCAAGTTTCTGTCAATCGGAGGTCGCAGACCTCAATCTCTCATAGAGCCTTCTTATCTGCGGGCTTATAACCTCCGGGTTTACTATCTTTATACTGACATACAAATCTCCTCTGGCCCCTTTTCTGTCTACATACCCTTTCTTTGCAATCCGCACACTGGTATCCGACTGTATTCCCTCCGGAATCTTTAACATCAGTTTCCCTTCCATGGTATCTACAGCTATCTCCGTACCTAAAGCCGCGTCCCAGGGCAGTATGGATGCAGTCACAAATATGTCATTGCCTTCTATATCAAATTTTCCATCTTCCTTAAACTTCACCACCAGATAAAGGTCCCCCTTCTCTCCTCCATTAATCCCGGGGTCCCCTTGCCCTCTCAGCCTTATCTTTTCTCCAGCCCTTATGCCTTTTGGGACCTGAAGAATTATATCCCTGTGTCCCGACGGCCCGCTTACCGTTACCTTTTTCCTGGCACCGCTGAAACCTTCTTCAGGCGTTATCTCAAGAGTTGTTTTCAAATCTGCGCCCCGCTGGGCATAATAGTATTTCTCCTCCCTCCAGAAGCTGTTTTCAAAAATATCGAATACATCAAAGGGAAATCTCCCAAAAAAGATATCAAAAAAACCGCTGTGGTTTTTTGCCGCATTAGTCCTGTATCTTACATTCTGGCCCCGCCTGAATCTGCCGGGGTCTATATCAAAGTTATCCCGGGAGTCAAATCTATTTCCAAGGCTGTCATACTTTCTCCTCTTTTCCTCGTCACCTAATACCTCATAGGCCTCAGTTATCTCCTTAAACTTTTCCTCCGCATCCTTATCGCCCTGGTTAGCATCCGGATGATACTTCTTTACCAGGGTCCTGTACACCTTTTTGATTTCTTCCTGTGAGGCATCCCTTCCGATCCCCAGAACATCGTAGTAATCTCCTAAACTCATCCAGCTCCCTCCCATGTATCTTTTCTAACCTCACCTATCATATTAAATCCTGCTGCTATTCCATAGTATGCTTTTCAAATATTACTGTTTACACTATATGCAAAATCTTCTTTAACCTGCACGGAATATCTCCTTTTTCAGTATACTGGCTGTCGTTTTATCCTATTTGAGAGGCCTTCAACCGAAATGGGATGGAGCGGAGGTTGAGCAGGCAGCATAAAATCGAAAAAATTGTATAACCTTGTATTGATCAATCATATTATATCAATACAAGGAAGTGAGATTATGAAGCAAAAGAGTAAAACAAGCACCAGTTCAGAAAAAACTTCAGCTGAAAAGGCTGCCTTTGAACTCTGTCTCATAAACCGTGAAATATTTGGAGCCATTGTTTTAATAATTGCCTATGTAATTCTTATAATTTCTGCTGAACAGGACAGGCAACAGATACTTCAGGAGCAAGCCGGAGTGCAGGGGCAAAATCCAAATCTGAATCCCGTCGGACTTGCCGCTGCTGCCAGCTGGCTCACCCTGACAGGTGTAATAATCCTCGCTGGTATAGCCTTTCAACGGCTTGAAGAGCTCCAGTCGGAGGTTCAGTCCGGCAGTTCAAAGACTCCTCTTATGCCAAATATAAATATAGCAGCAGGTTATATACTTTCCATTCTTGCAAATACTATCAAGGCAATAGGAGTTCAGCAGCGGTACGAGCTACAGCAACCAGTAGTAATATTGTAACAAACTTAACAGGGCCATCCATGAGGAACCTATTCTTTAAGGCATGGCCCTTGAATTTTTTTCTTCCTTTTACTATAATTAAGGAATTGATGAATTTTTTATGTGCAGCGGTAAAAAATACTATTATCAAACAAATACATACAGGAGTATTGCTATGAGTAAATTTGAGGATTTGAGAAATTATACACTGGAGGAAAAGGAAAGGATTATTAAAGGCAGATATGCGGCAAAGCTGAACTTTATCGGAAAACAGCATCCAATTTTGAAGAAGATAGATGCTCTGAATAAGAATACAAAGCCAAATCCCGAACGTTTGGCGGTTATTGAGGGTATATGGGGCCTGGATCTTCTCGTTGATAATTATATAAAGGTTAAATATCTTCTCATAAGCATTGAAGATATATACACAATAGAGGCACAGGTTCTTATTGACAAGCTGGTCGGCATGGCGGAGGAAGTATTTGTTCTGTCCAAGAGGGTGTTTAGTACTATAAGCGAGAAGGACAATTCCCACGGCCTTATGGCTGTATGCTATCTTCCCTATAAACACTTTGAGGATATTGGGCTGCAGAAGAACAACATTGTTGTTGTCCTCGACGGCCTGGAAATACCGGGCAATGTAGGTACTATCCTAAGGTCTGCCGATGCAACCGGGATAGATGCAGTAATAATCAATAACAGAAAAACACGGCTCAACCATCCAAAGACTATACGAAGCAGTCTCGGTGCCTGTTTTACTGTTCCTATAATAGACAGCAATTATGAGGAGACCATCGATTGGCTCAAGAAAAACAAATTTAATATAGTCCTTACAGATACCCGGGCTGAAAACCAGTATTATGACCTGAAATATGAAAACAGGGTAGCTATCGTCATGGGCAGTGAAAAGTACGGCATTGATGAAACCTGGTATAAAACCGACTATACAGGCATATACATTCCGATGCTGGGGACCTGCGATTCGTTGAATGTCGGCGTTGCTGCCACCATAATCATGTACGAGGTTGCCCTAAAGAACAAAGGCATAATGAAGCGATGATTAAAGCTCCACGCAGTAAATGACGTGGAGCTTTTTGTATCTATAGATGTGTGAATTTAGAACTGAATTTATCTGGGATGTAAAATTTCTTCTAAATTAAATTCTAGTTTATTGAAATTTTACATCCGGGAAAAGACCGTTGAAGCTTCGGTATTTTTCAAGTGAATTTGCTATTGTTTAAATTCACACATCTTTATTATTTGTCAGTCTACCTGCCGCTGATAAACCATTCAATGAGCTTTCCTGCAACGGTAGACCCTAAAGGCCTTGACGGCATATTCTCTACAGTATACCAATCTGCATGTTCAATTTCGATACCGTCTTCACAGATTTCCCCGCCGTCATATTCTGCAGTAAAGGCTACCATGAGGGAATTGGGGAAGGGCCAGGGCTGGCTTCTGAAGTATTTGATATTTCTTACCCTGATTCCCACCTCCTCAATCACTTCTCTCTTAACACACTGCTCAAAGGTCTCACCGGGGTCCACAAAGCCCGCTATTACACTGTAAAATCCCGGACGGAAGTTCTTGTTATGGGCCATAAGGAGCTTATCCCCTTTCGTTACCGCTACGATTATTGCAGGAGAAATTCTCGGGTAATTGGTAAAGCCGCAGCTTGTGCACTGCTTTGCCCTTTCCCCAGGCTTTGGCTCCATTGGCGAACCGCATCTCCCGCAGAACCTGTGATCCTTATCCCAGGCAACTATCTGAACAGCCCTGCTGCAGACAAGAAATAACTTTTCATCCATCAAATCCAAAACAGACCTGAGATTTTCAAATCTGAATTCACCCTGGACAGCAGCTTCATCATCAAGCTCCGCAGTGTAGCAGTTCCTGCCTTCCAACTCTCCAAGATAGTGTATATGTTTTAAAGA
>JAUZPH010000368.1 GCA_030706065.1 Bacillota bacterium
AATATCCTTGTTTAGCTTGCCCTTGGATATTGAGCCAAGCTTCTGCTCCCACTCTGCAGTGAGGGCAGGAGACTTAAGATCCTCAGGTACAAGCTCCAGGAGCTGTTTTCCCTTGGAAGTTATAAAGATATCCTTCCCCCGCTTTTCAATCAGGAAGGAGTTGAACAGTTTCTCAATTATATCCGCTCTGGTAGCTACGGTTCCTATGCCGCCGGCTTCTCCGATAGTCTTTATCAGTTCCTTGCTCTCTCCTTGCATGTACTTCACCGGGTTTTCCATGGCAGAGAGCAGTGCTGCTTCATTAAAGGGCGCCGGAGGCTTTGTTTCTCCCTTGGTTTGGGTAAGAGAAGCTACCTTAAGCTTATCTCCTTTATTCAATTCAGGAAGCAGCTGTTCCTTAACCTCGTCGCTGGATTCCTCGTCCTCGTATCTGTTCTCATATACTTCCTTCCAGCCTGCAGCTATTACCCTCTTTCCTCTGGCTATGAAAATTTCATCGCCTATTTTAGCTTTTAATGTAGTCTGTTCGTATTCAAAAGGAGGGTAAAGCACTGCCAGAAATCTTTTCACTACAAGGTCATATATCTTTCTTTCCTTGTCACTGAGGTTGCTCAAGGTTACCGTTTGTTCCGTCGGAATTATTGCGTGGTGATCCGATACTTTTTCATTATCTACAAAAGACTTGCTAGCCTTGATTGGATTCCTCAAAACATACATCGCCGGCTTCGAATATGGTCCGACTCCACAGGCCTTCACCCTGTCTTTCAAAGTTTCCACTACATCCGAGGATATATATCTTGAATCTGTTCTCGGATAAGTGAGTACCTTGTGACTCTCATACAGCCTCTGCATCAGCGACAGAGTCTCCTTGGCCGAATATCCGAAGAGCTTGTTTGCATCCCTCTGAAGCTCCGTTAAATCATAAAGCTGTGGGGAAAAGCTCTTCTTCAACGCCTTATCTATATCCACTATCACTGCGTCTTTGTTCTTTAAAGAGCTGATTACGCCGTCACACCTGTCCTTTTCAAAGGTCTTCATGTCCTTTGTCCTGCTGTCCTGCCAGGTCAGCTTAAGGCCTTGGGCCGCTGCAGTTATTCCATAGTAGCTCTTAGGCTTGAAGCTTCTAATCTCTTCCTCTCTGGCTGCAATCATGGCCAGTGTAGGTGTCTGAACCCTTCCACAGGAAAGCTGGGCATTATATTTGCAGGTCAGCGCCCTTGTGGCGTTTATTCCGACAATCCAGTCAGCCTCTGAACGTGCCACTGCCGAAGCATATAGGTTTTCGTATTCTCTGGCATCCTTCAGGCTGTTGAAGCCCTCCTTGATAGCCTTATCGGTAACGGAAGATATCCAAAGGCGCTTCATAGGCTTCCTTACATGGGCCTTTTCAAATATCCACCTGGCTACTAATTCCCCTTCCCTTCCGGCGTCTGTGGCTATAACTATACTTTCAACGTCCTTCCTGCTTAACTGTTCCTTTACAACATTAAATTGTCTGCCGCTCTCTTTTATGATAACGAGCTTAAGCGGCGACGGAAGCATGGGTAGATCCTCCAGCTTCCAGGATTTATATTTATCGTCATACTGCTCCGGATCCGCCAGGGTAACAAGATGTCCCAGCGCCCAGGTAACTATATATTTGTCTCCCTCCAGATAGCCGTTTCCGCCTTTACTGCATTTCAAAACTCTGGCTATGTCCCTTCCAACGGAGGGCTTTTCTGCCAGAACCAATATCTTACTCATAAAAACATTCCCTTCTGAACTATCCATAATTAAATGAGGACTCGCCTCAATATCCTATAGATATATACTATTCCTGATTACCTATTGTACCATACCTTATTGTAAATATCCAAGGACATACAAAAAATAAAAACCCTATAAGATTGCTCTTATAGGGTTTGCTTTTTCAGATATAATTATCTTCTGAAGCCTCTGTTGTTCTGTTGCTTTCTAGCTTTTCTGCACTCAGGACATCTAACTGGATCATTTTCAAATCCTTTTTCCTTGTAGAAAGCCTGTTCGCCTTCAGTGAAAACAAACTCTTTTCCGCAGTCTTTGCAAACTAAATTTCTATCTGCCATTTCAACATTCCTCCTTTTAAAATTGATATGAAGATTTAAAAACTGATTCACATTTCTTCCTAAAAAGAGGGAATGTTGTTCGTCGTTTAAATCTTTCCTAGCCTAACAGTTCGAAAACTACTGGCACGCTGTTATTATATCATACCAAAATTTTATTTGCAATGAGTAATAATATATTTATTACTGATATTTCACCAATTATCCTGAAATAAGCCTGTTTAGTCTTGATATCACTGTTTTTTGTTATCTGAGGTTTTGTCCTCTATAAGAGAAAGAAGCGGGAACATTTCATTATAATGCTTCTGAATGAATAAGCCGCTTTTCTTCCTGAATAACCTCTCCGCCAGTTTATCGGCTATTGGCAGTAGAAGCCTCTCATGGGCGCACTGTACAGGAGAAACTCTGCCTATACTTCCGGTGGCCTGTCTGTTCATGCAGCCGCAGTAATGGTTGCAGCGATTTCTTACTGCACAGTCAGTGCAGGTATCTTTTTCCTCTTCATTCAGGTTGAACAGTTCCATTTGCCTTCTTCTATCTATTCCGGTATCGATATGACCTATTCTATAGGTTTTGTCGCCTACAAATTGAACACAAGGAAACAGGCTTCCATCCGGCGCAACTGAAATCTGTTTCCTCCCCAGTTCACAACGCTCATGGTGGTAGGTATCACCATTTATATGGGAACTTATTTTCACTTCAAAAGGACTGAGGTAAAACTTCTCCTCCTTTAAAGTACGTTCGAAGTAAAACCGAGACAATTTTTCATACTGTTTCTTAAGTATATCCATATCTTCTTCAGTCCAGTTGGCCGCATAATTCATGGAGCAGATAATATACCGGAAGCCTTTACCGTACAGATACTCCACAGAGTCAGAATAGTATCCAGCTGTGTCGGGATTTACCACCATCAGTACCGGTGCATAAGGCCTCTTTGAAAGCAGCATGTCAATTTTGCCGGTAAGGGCCTCAAAGGTTCCCTTACCTCCTGCATCCAGCCGGTGGAGGTTGTGGGACTCCTCCACTCCGTCATGGCTCAATGCAATGAAGATATTTTCTTTCATGGACATCTCCATGAAGCCCTCATCCAGCAGCAAACCGTTTGTTGTAACCTTATAGTAAAACATACAGTCCGAATGGGCTTCCTTCCATCTGCAGTATTCTATGGTTTCGTATATGACATCTTTGCAAAGAAGCGGCTCTCCGCCAAAAAATATTATGCCTGTGGGACTACTGCTGCCTTCCGCCGCTATATCCACGGCTTTTTTTGCAGTTTCAATATCCATGTACATGACGTTGTCATGATCCACATAACAATACCTGCAGGCCATATTGCAGTCATTTGTCAAATGCAGCGTATAATGCATGGCTTCACCTACATTATTCCTTGAGCCTTCAGCCACTCAAGGAAATCCTTCACCTGTTTTTTCAAATCTTCCTTTGACATTTCTTTTGCACGGACGCTCATGCCACCCCAATCCTGATTCTGCAGCAAATCCTTTCTTTCTTCTTCGGATAATCCTGACATCGGGTCATAAAAGATTCCTACAGAAGTATTTCCGTTTTTTTCTGCCAACCCGTCCTTCAGCGCCTTTGCTGTTGATAATAAGTCATAGCTTTCCACAGTGCTGTAGCTTCCTTCAGCTGCCCAGTCTTTGAAATCCTCCTGCGAAACAAACTCAAAGGTCACATTTTTTGCCGCATCATATCCGTCCAATTGAAGGTTTCCTTTTTTCACCTTTATTTTATTTTCCTTACCTTCCTCCAACGGTAAAAGGCTTGTTTGAGGTATTCCGACACCCTTTATCTCCAGGCCATCCCTATGAAAGCTTACTCCATACTGCCTTGCCTCTTCCTGTATTACCTGAAAGGCTTCTTCCTCAGATAAAAATGAAGGCGGTGCCACAGAATCGCAGCCAAAGCTTCCCCTACCCTGCCCATGTTCAAATATTGGTGCTACCAAAGCCTTATTCCCTTGGCCGTCAGTACCGGTTTGCTGTGACTTCTGTGCACAGGAGGTCAAAGAGGCTACCATCAACGTGCTCAAAGCGGCACACACATATGCATTACTCTTCCATCTTTCAGGCAGGGTCTTCCGGACTTTTGGGTTAGCCAAAACTTCGTACTTATCCGGATATTTCGGCTCTCTATAGTTTTTTAACGGTTTTATATCCACGTTCAAAATCACCTCTTCATTTTTTTGACCTGCTCCACTCATCAAGTTACGTTTCCATCTCCGATGTCACCATTTTTATGGGAGATTAATCGG
>JAUZPH010000369.1 GCA_030706065.1 Bacillota bacterium
ATACTACTCCGGCCCTAAAGGTATCTCCTGCGCCGAGAGTACTTTTTACCTCAACCTTGTAAGGCCGCATACGATTTATATTTCCACCTTTACGCCCATAAAAAATTTCCTCTGAGCCAAAGGTAAATATAACCAGACCCTTTGAATTATCTGTATACTTTCTAAATAGTGCTTCCATGTCCTCATCCGGATAAGTGTTTCTTATATATTCCTTTGAAATTACTGTGGCTGTTGCGTTTTTATGTATCACGCCTTGGTACGGGCAATCTATAGTCACATATCTCTTATTAATCTGGGCACAAAACCCAGCCACCTGCACCGACTCTTCCTTAAAAAACGGATCCAATGAAACAATTTTCGCTGCACTTATATCCTCTTCACTGGGCCTGTTCCATCTCCTGCCCTCACTGAAGTAACCTCCAAACCTGCCGAACACTGTTCTTGAGGACCTGTCAATTAAGACCAAGTCCTGCACACCGTCAAAGGTGCTGTCAAAGTGCAGCCGACTGCAGTCAATACCTCGGTCATTATAAAAATCCATTATGCCTTCTATTGTTTTTGTACCAAGGAAAGGCCCGTCAATTTTCACACTATAGCCCAAATTTGCCAGTATGATAGCTGAATTTCCTGTTTCGCCCCCTGGTATTATATAGGTTTCACTTATTTCTCCATATGAATCTGCCTCCGGATATACACCAGCCAAAAGATGTATCGTCGACAATACCGTCATTCCATATAAGTAGATATCCATATAAATCCTCCTTCGGGACGGTTCAATACTAATTGACACCAACAAAATATCCATTAGTATTGAACCGTCCCTTATACTTTTTCACCTATTTCCCTCATTACTTTACAGAAAAATCCTTTAATCGGGAATGCTCGTCCAATGTTGCTACAAATTTATTCCCTTGCAAAATATTATTTTTTTATTTTCATAAAAATCCTGATCCTACGCAGCAGAAAACTCCGTCACCATGTCATCAATTAAGCCTTTGTATCGGGTGTCTCCGATAATCAGAGCATAACCCTTTTCAAAAAGGCGGCTTGCAGCTGATATGGTTATATTCCCTATGACGGAACAGATTTCTTTCAGGCTCAGATTGCATAAAGCACGTACAGTCAGAATAAACAATGCCCTCTGTTCCGAGTGTTTGTGGTTAAATCTCACATGAATATTAAAATCGGAACCTGTATACCTCGAAATGAAGCTTATAATCTTTTCCTGTTCATAGTTTCTGATTAGTATTCTGCGTTCACTTCTGCATTCGCTGCCTTCATCTTTAAACTCAATATCAATTTTCTTAGGGCCATCCGAAATCCTGTTAGTAAACTCCAGATAGGACTTTCTTGCATTATCTTTTTTTGAACTAAAATGTCCAAGTATGTAGTCCATATCGAGTATCTCAAGTTTATCCTGAAGTATTCCAAGATAGATTCCAAGACTTGAGTACCTATACTTCTCCACACATTTCTCATACTTTGCAATATCACTAGGATTGTTGTGAATATAAACTGATAATGTCATTACATAATCCTCGGTATCAACCAGTTTACTCTTAAACCTATCCTGAAAAACATGCCCGTGCCTTTTGTATTTTTTGTTGAAATAGGCTGAATAACTCTGATTTATAGACTTCATTATCTTGCTGATATCAGCTCCACAGGAATCTATAGCCAAATGGGCATGTGTACTCATAAGGCAGTATGCGTACAACCTAAAAAGAAATACCTGCTTATATTTCCTAATTAGCTGCAGATACCTTTCTTTATCCTTACTATCCCTGAAAAGTGGAACATCGCTAATACTCCTTACCATGATGTGATAGATTCCTACATCATTTTTTATTCGAGCAACTCTGGGCATAATAACCATCCTTTACTTTTTTTCTAGATTATTGCCCCTTATTTCGATTTTTAATCCCTCCATGCTTAATGTCCAAAAATGACGAACCGTCCCTAAAGAAGAAAATACCCCAGCACCACTATTCCAAGCATTATCCTATAATACCCGAAAACCTTGAAGTCATGCCTTTTAATATAGCCCATAAGAAACTTTATTGCAAATATTGAAACCAGAAAAGCCACTAATGAACCTGTACATAAAGCGGTCCATTCAAGGCCTGAAAAGCCAAAACCGGCCTTCAACAGCTTGTATCCGCTGGCAGCAAACATTATTGGAATTGCCATGAAGAAGGAAAACTCAGCAGCTATGTATCTTGAAGTTCCCAGTAGAACCGCTCCGATTATTGTTGCTCCGGATCTTGAGGTTCCAGGTATTAATGCAAGCATTTGAAACAACCCTATTCCGACAGCTGTTAAATAGCTTAACTCTTTGAAGTCACTTATTTTCGACTTGTGATTCCAGTTCTCTACGATTATGAAAAGGAAACCATAGCCTATGAGCGTACAGGCTACCGTAATCGGGTTATACAGCACTTTTTCTATAGGATCATCAAAGAGGAACCCTGCCAGTCCACCCGGTATTGAAGCTATGATTATTTTTGTCCACAAGCTTAGGGTTTCCTCTTTCTCATTTAGTGTCTTACTTGAACTAAAGGGATTTAGTTTCTTGAAGAAAAGCACCACAACAGCCAGTATGGATCCAAGTTGTATGACGACCATGAAGGTCTCTACGAATGCATCGGAAAGATTGAACTTCATAAAGTCTTCCACCAGTATGAGATGGCCGGTACTGCTGATTGGAAGCCACTCCGTGATTCCCTGTATTATGCCCAGCACGATACTTTTGATTATTTCTATTAATTCCACCCTTTTATGCCCCCTTACATATATTTACATACAAATATTATGATACAGGTTGCCGAATAAGTCTTCAATATTAACAATAAATAATAATTTACACTTTAGTAAATATCGTTATAAATGTCCATTACATATTAGGATTCTCATTTCAAACCGAGGTTCTTGCATTACAAATAGGAATCCCGGTTTACTATTCACAAGAAATAAAAAAAATTAAAAAATGGTTGGACAACCCTAAGGTTAAACTATTATTTTCAGCAGGAATGCAAAAAATGATGAACCGTCCCCAAAGAATAACAACAGCTTCCGATGGGCAACCTATATTTGAAGCACCTTAAGTTAGAAAACTTAATCGACCCAAACAATAATATATTAATAGGTTTTTCGTAATAGTTACCACCCAGATGACATTTATACTATAAAATACTTTTAAAGGGGTGATATTTTATGGCAAGCTTTTGGAACCTATTCGGAGACGAAGAGGATAAGAAAGAAGTTAATGACGAGGCAAAGCTTCGTCTTCGTGAAGAAAAACTGGATATAGCCAAGGACAGGGTGCAGAAAGGTGAAGTAGAACTCGGCAAGGAGATTGTTGAGGAGAGAAAGATAGTTGATGTTCCGGTTACTCATGAGGAAGTTGTGGTAGAGAGGCGGGCAGTGGATGAAGAGCCAAGTGACTCGCCCATTACTTCGGAAGAGACCATCCGCATTCCTGTAAGTGAGGAAAGAGTAGACGTCGGCAAGCATACTGTTGTTACCGGCGAGGTTTCCGCTCGTAAGAGAGAAATTGAAGATACAAGGCATATTGAAGAGACGCTGAAAAAAGAGGAAGCCCGAGTGCATACAGACGGTGATGCCGATATAGTTTCTGATGATAACTGGAAATAGGTTTTAGATAAGCAACAAGACACCTCCCGAACCCTGCTAACGGTTTGTGGGGTGTTTTTTCGAAACAATCCACAGCTGGTTTATATATAAGGTCTCATAAGTAGAAGATTTGGGCCTATGAACAAAGACAAAACTGCTTTGGAGGATATAGATATGGCAAAACAATTTGAAATTCATGAAGAAAAAACTCCCATTTCACAGGGTATAGTTACCGGTGCACTTATAGGCGCGGTTGCAGGCACTCTGATCGGGTTGCTGGCTGATATACGAGTTTGGGCAATACCTGGAATCAGTTCTCTTCTGACTGCAATTCCATTCAATGAGATAATCTCGGGAGTTATACTCGGAATAATTGCTGGGGGAATTATAGGTAGTCTCATCGGGTTGTTTAACCATGAAAACAAAATGACTCCCTATGATCCTTATATCAAGACTTCAAAAAGCGCTGAAAGGATAATTGGAGCTTCAGATACGACTGCCAAAATGCAGCTTCGGGAAGAAAGGCTTGATACAGCAAAAAGTATAGTTAAGACTGGAGATGTGAACGTCCATAAGGAGGTTCATACGGAGAAAAAAAACATTATTGTTCCTGTAACCCGTGAGGAGCTGGTTATTGAAAAAGTGGTGTTTGAGGGTGATACTCAGAACAAGACTGAGAGCAGTACTGAGACTATTCGGATCCCGCTGAGGGA
>JAUZPH010000037.1 GCA_030706065.1 Bacillota bacterium
TGAAGATGCCCTGACTGCTGCCGGCAGGCATACTATAAGTGCGATGCCGAGTGATATCAGTTTTATGCAATATCCCTTTATTATTGACTTTTTCAATTTCAAGCCCTCCTTACTGATGTCATTTTTCACACCCTCCTGTAGGACGGCGTGAAAAAAAGATATTCTATAAATTTCGCTATCCTCTTGGTATTCCTCTGGTGCACATAACAATTATCAATTGTTATGTCGCTCGTGGTCCCCACGTTCGGCCCTCGAAAAAGAATAACTATATTTTTTCACACCCTCCTGTAGTTATATTGCCCAGTATTAAAAAAATTCCTCCCACATTTTTCTTTGAAGCCTGCAAAGGATAAAAAAAGAAAACACCATGAGTCACAGGTGTTTCCTTTATATTTGATTTACCTTAATGATTTCCAAGGTTCCTTTTCCCCACTGAAGATACCAGCTTCAGAAGCCTGTCGATGCACCAGCAGACTGAAACAACAAGCATAATATCGAAGACAAAATTAAATAGATACAGCTGCTTTGTGGTATCAGCCTGGCCATTTCCTATAAAAGGCATGGGAAACTGGATCAGCCCGATAAACATTACAATCCACAGAATGTATACCTTATCCCTTGCTTCCTGAAAGCCCCTATTTTTTATATATGTATAAATTGAAACTGCAAAAACAGCCAGGAAGACAAAAGCTATAAATGCCAGATTCTTTGGAAGCAATTCCCCCCGCAGCTCAGACCAGTAAGTAAACCTGTTGAATTCCCTCACCGGCTTTTCACTGTACTCCCTGCTGAAATGGCCCAAAGAGGTGCCTGTGAAAAATGCATGTTCAGCAGTATACTCCATACCTTGAATAAGCCTTATGGGATGAGTTATATAGAATTTTACCAACTTCCCGCTGCCCATCTTGCTGTAGAACTCTTTTTCGGTAATCTCAGTACGAGGTGCATACTTTGTATATTCTTTTGGGTCCAGATAGGAATGTTTTCCGGCCTCAACAGCCATATCGGGGTTTAACCCCATATCTATAAGATCCTGCCTCGGATTCTTCGAATCCTTAAGTATTCCATAGAATACTGAATTATATTCTATGTCCTTGTTTATTGCTCCATTTACAATATGTAGTTCCATGGGATACAAAACCAAAACAAATGATAAGATAATCAAAGTCCGGAACTGACGCCGGTTAAGCAGTTCCCTATTTTCTCTGAAAATCTTTACCTGCATCAGTATTATTACCGGAAGAGCAGTTATGACCTGCATTTTTGATCCCATAAAAAATATTGCAGCAATAAAGGTGAATACGATTCTCCTGAATTCCTTTTCTCCGGATTTAACTACGTATCTGTGATACTGATAATAAACCAGCGATGAAATATAGAGCAGCAGGGTCGTTAGCATCATCGGTTCTCCATACAGGCTGTTGAACCACACTAAATAGTTGCCGTCAAAGAATACAAACAGGCATAGAAGTGATAACATAATCATAAGCAGCTTATTTTTCGAGTTTAAATTTTTTATTATCACTGCTAAGGCGAAAGTGTACAACACCGCATAGGCAGCTGCAAGATACCCGGTTTTAAAAGTGTCACTTCCTAATATTCTGCACAGAAATCCTATAGCTGTAATCAAATAGCCCATACTGGTTGAAAATAATGTGATACCGAATCCGATAAATGTGTATGGTTTAATAGTATAATCCGTCACTGTGTAATTAAAAAACCTTTGAAAGTCCGGATTATTTTTGTTTTGATCAGGAAGCACCAACCCGGAAGCACCCATTACTCTGTCAAAATCCCCCTGATCTGCAACCCCCGGCTGAGGATATTTAAAGAGGACACTGATTATTACACATGCTGCCAGAACACAAAAAGAGATTATCAGATACTTTTTAAAATTCATCCTGGATTTCATTAAAATCTTCCCCCTCTACCGTGTGATGCCAGAACGCTTCCAGCATCATTTTCATTTCCTTTGTATTTCTAATCCTTTTTGCATTTTTCCAATGCTCGGGAAAAAGGCCCCGATAGCTTACAGTTGAAAACCGGTCATCGATAAGAAGTATGGCACCTCTGTCGTCGTCAGATCTGACAACCCTTCCCGCAGCCTGAAGCACCTTGTTCATCCCCGGATATGTATATGAATAATCATAGCCTCTTGATTTTTCGGCATCAAAATAGTCTTTTATTATATTCCGTTCAATACATATCTGAGGAAGGCCCACTCCCACAATCACGGCACCTATCAGCCTCTCTCCCTTTAAATCTATTCCTTCAGAAAATATCCCGCCCAGCACAACAAAGGCTGCCAGGGTCTCCTGGGTACCCTCCTGGAAGGCCTCAAGGAATTCATCCCTCTGAGCTTCATCCATTTCACCCTGCTGAAGCATAACCCGGACTTCAGGATACAGCTCTGCAAAGCGGTTATATACACCCGTCAGGTATTTGTAGGATGGGAAAAAGACCATGTAATTGCCAGTTTTTTCAGCAACAAACTCATGAATATAATCCGCCACGTCGCTGACACTTTTATCACGGTGCCTATATCTTGTTGATACAGAATCCACCACCAAAAGGCATTGATTTTCCATAGGAAAAGGAGATGTAAGCTTCACCGAGTAGGCTTCTTCACCCCCGCCAAGGATATCCTTGAAATAGTTCATAGGCATAAGAGTAGCAGAGAACAATACCGCTGCCCTTCCCTTCTGGAGGCTTTGATCTATGAGATTTCCCGGATGAAGGCAGAACAACTTAATCTTCAAATCCCCTTCAGCCTCTTCTATATATGTTACAAACCTCTTGTCATAAAGCTCCCAGATCCTCAGAAAGGCCATTACATCAAAATATAATTGAAGAAGATCTTCATGAGCTTCCCTTCCTTCATTTTTTCCCAGCCATTCTTCGGAAGCCTTGGTGAATTTTCTAAGCAGAGGATACATCTCCTCCGGCAGCCCTTCCTGTACATAAAAATCTTCTTCCGCCAGTTCCTTCTTTAAAGATAACATATAGGTATTCAGCTTTCCAAGTATCTTTGCTATACCGCTGTCCAGGTACTTCATTGACTTTTTCAGTTTCAGGAAATCTCGCTTGCTGAGCTCGGCAGAATACATCTCACGGGCTCTATCCACCAAATTATGTGCCTCATCTACAAGGAAGGCAAAATCGCCTTTACCTTCAAAAAATCTCTTCAGATTCACCCTTGGATCAAAAACGTAGTTGTAATCACATATAATACAATCGCACCAGAGAGTTAAATCCAGAGAGTACTCAAAGGGGCAGACACTATGCTTCGCCGCATAGTACTCAAGCTTATTTCTTGTTATGTCGTCTTCATTTATGAGTATATCCTCTATAGCTCTGTTTACCCTGTCAAAGTGTCCCTTTGCATAGCTGCACGCTTCCGGATTACAGGCCGATCCCTTGTTAAAGCATATCTTATCCTTGGCCGTCAATGTAATGCTTTTTAAGGACAGCCCTCCATCTCTCATCCTTCTTACTGCTTCTTCAGCAACCTGTCTGGTAATGGTCTTGGCAGTAAGATAGAATATTTTGGATACAAGGCCCTCCCCAACAGCCTTAACGGAAGGGAACAGAGTTGATATGGTTTTACCGATACCGGTAGGCGCCTGAATGAATATCCTTTTTCCTTCAACAATTGTCCTGTATACCGATACTGCCAGTTCTCTCTGTCCCTTTCTGTACTTTTCGAAGGGAAACCCGAGACTCCTTATAGAACCGTCTCTTTTCCGGCTCCAGTTCTCGGATAATTCCGCCCATCGGTAATATTTCTCTATTATATCTGTGAAGAATCCTTCCAGTTCCGAAAAGCTGAGATTCTTTATAAATATCTTGATATCTTCATTTTCTATATCACAATATGTAAGCTGTACATCCATCTCCGTATTACCGTTCTGCAGTGCATATATATATGCATAGCACTTTGCCTGAGCCCAGTGAAGATTATTATATTCTTCCTCCAGGTCCTCCAGGGAAAGAGTGGTGGTCTTTATCTCATCGACTATCACCTTCATGAACAATTCATTCTCTTTCATAGGGACAATAATACCATCCGCCCTCCCTTCAACGACAAAGGGAATGCCATTATACTCAAATCTATGAATGAGTACCATCTCCGGGTTATATTCCATACCCATTTCACCATATTTCTTTTTGTTAAGCTTCTGAAGCTTTTGATGGATTCTGGTCCCCTCCACAGCCCTTGTGGAGGACATGAACCTTGCATCCAGATCTCCGCTTCTCAAAATAAACTCCACCAGATTTCTGACTGAAATCTTTATTTCAACTTTTTCTTCCATATTATCAACCTTTTCCTTCGGACCTCTTTTATAATTCTTCAAAAGATTAAGCATACTAACAATAATAAGATACGCATATATAGCTTCGGAATTGTATATATTCTTTCAAGTTGCTATAATTAAAGATGTGGAAATTTTAACCTCAAGTATTCGACTGAGAAAATATAGAATCTTCACCGATTTTTCCGGATGTAAAATTTCATCATATTATTCAGCAATAAAATACCGATGCTTTAACGGTTTTTATTGCTGGCTGTTTCAAAGAAATTTTACATCCAAGGCGATATTTTTAAAAATAAATTTCCACATGTATATTATACACTATAAAGGAGGTTGTGAAAAAATGAATTTTACTATTGATGATAGTACTAGGGAAGCTCTTAGAAAAAGCCTGGCTGAAAAGAATAAATCTGCAGTAAGAATAGTCATACAAGGCTTTGGCTGAGGCGGCCCATCCTTTGGAGTTGTTCTGGATGAACAACATGATGAAGATGAAGTTGCAAGGATAGACGACATTGCAGTAGTTGCGGATAAGGAATTCTCGTTTCTTTTTGATAATGCCAAAATTGTATACTCAAAGGGTGTCTTCGGCTCCTCCTTCAACATAGTTACCGGCAGCGAGGGAAGCTGCGGATAAAACAAAATAGAGCATCTCATCGAGATGCTCTTTTTTCATAGGACAATATATAATTAAGGGGGACTTCCTTAGTTATATATTATCATTACTTTATTAATAAAGTATTAAGTAATGGTAACAGTTTGATTAAACTTAATTGACAATGGACAATTGAGAATTGACAATGAAGGTTGAAATTCATCAGAGCTGAATTTCTAAAATAATTTTTTTGCTTTTTCGAAGCCTGCTGAAAAAAAGCATCCTTAAATGTCCATTGTCCTCTGTCAATTGTCAATTTAATAAATTGTTGAGATCGTTCTTCTAGTCCGTATCATACTCAGATACTATCTTCCTCACCAGTTTCTTAATAGCACTGGCCTGGGCTATCAAGGTCATCACTACAAGAAATACCAGTATTCTTTCCTGATCCTTTTCATTCAGATTGTTTTCGGCAATAAATTCATTGAGCTTTTCCTCATCAAAATATTCTACTTTGAGAAACTCATCAAAACTGTGCTGCTGTATTTCCGCGAATATTTTGTAAGCGTTTTCCCAGGATATGATATCATCAGTCCTGTCATTTATCTGATTAAAGGCCAGCCTGAAAACCTTGGTTATCTCCTCGGTGGTCAATATGGGCCTCATATGGCTCAGCAGAACCATTTGTGCAAGATGCAATTTTGTATATCCCCTCTTCTTGCCATCCTCGGGTTTGGATATCACTTCACTCTTTATATAATTCTGCACTATATTGTTTGTGTAATTTTCTTCTGAAAATTTGTCGTTCAGATAGTCTATAACCTGTGATAAAAAAAGGTCATACCTAGGCAAATCTTCATATGGAACCAGATTATTCTTTGACATTTCCGATGCCAACTGTCTTATATATTCCACAGTGAATTTTGGCCCTTCCATGAATATACATCTCCTTTGATTACAAAACTACTATTTACTTAATTATATTATACGGTATAAATAAACTTATTACAAGTTAAATTGTATAGAAAACATTTGAAATCTTTATAACTTATCAACATTATCCACATACCCCCTGTGGATATGTTGTTTATAGCTGCGGAAATTTATTTTTTAATTTACCGCCTTTGAAAAATCGGTGAAGATTCGATATTTTCTCAGGCGAATACTAAAGGTATAAATTTCCGCATCATTAATAATGTGTGGAAATCTCAACACTAAGTGGATTAACATTCAGAGTTAACCGCCATTTATCCTATAGGAGGATGCAGACTTCTCAGCTTATTCATGAAAGAAAAAGAGCCCTAGATTTACTATGGCCCTGAAAATCCTTTATTCTTCAAGGATCTACTTTTTCAACGTATATTCTATGTCCTGCTTTTCTCCTTCATCTTCAACTTCTTCCTTTTCTTCTCCACCGGTATTTGAGGAAGAAATGATTTTCTCTTCAAGCTCTTTTAATACATCCTTCTCATAGTACATAAGTGCATAGCTGACTACACTTCCAAAGAAAAGTATAGCGAAAGGAATAAATCTGACTACATACACCGAAACTGCCACTGCGAAAATGTTAAAAAAAGTCACCTTATATTTTTTAATTGTAAGATAGAATGACAGCTTGAAAACATCCGTGGTTTTTAGGTAAAACCTGGATATTATCGGAAATATGTACAGAGTCAATATTAAGAGAACTATAATGAAGGCATAAAAAATAGGAATAAAGAATGCTCCGCTGGCTTTCGTAGAGAAAAAGTATATATCAACGGAAAAAACAGTTAAGAGAAGCATCACCACAAACCAGGCCATCATCGACTGCTTGAAGTTTTGCTTAAGTGACCTGAAGTATTCCCTCGTTATTGACACTTCCTTTTCCCGAACTAATTTCCCCATCACTGCCAGTAAAGCAGTGAAGGTTGGCCCGAGCGGCAGACAGACAATGAATAACATAAAATAGAATCCGGGATTGATCTGTGACGGCTCTGTCGTCCCTGTCAAAAATAAAATCAATAACACATTCAGAAGCATAAAGTAGATATTTGCCGTTAGAAACCAATATATGTAGTTGGTTATTTTATAAAGTGGTCTATCAAAAAAATCTTTACCAGCCATTGAATCCCCTCCAAATATTCATAAATAAATTTAATAATATTGTAAACTATTTCGTATTCTTAATCAACCTTGGAATCAGTAAAAAACATGTATATTTCCCTATTACCTTGGCAATAATTACTTATAGTGATATTTATAGTAAAAGTTTGTCTGTGGGGAATACATAAAAAGCCATAAAAAATTTCTTTTATTTTACATTTGCATCTTTTCTATCATTTAGGCAATGTAACTGTATGGTATGCAATGAATTAATTTACTTATATTAAATATAATACCATGATATCACAATACTTATTATCTTATAAATGGAACCTATGTAAGCATATTCAATCGCAGTTGTATGGTAAATTCGTCATTTTCTTCAATTTCGACAACGGGTTTCTACCTAAATCCATATAATTACTATTTTTTATTTGACGCTATTTTCAAAATGCCAACTTTTTTTTTATAATATGGATACATAAAAAGGAGTTGATATTTATTCAAATCTAGTGTTTTCAATGCCTGTACTAGTTTATCCAAAAAATATAATTGTTAGATAAAGATATTGACATTTCAATTATATGGTAGTATATTTACATTATGAAACGGTCATTGAAGAATTTTGTAATTTCCTGAAAAAAGTTATGAAAATCGGTTGACTTTAAATGACATATTTGGTATCATTTAATTGCAAATATGTCGAATGATGTATAGAGGAGGAACATAAAATGAAATCAACAGGTGTAGTAAGAAGAGTCGACGAATTAGGAAGAATAGTTATTCCTATAGAACTGAGAAGGACTCTGGACATCGCTGAAAAGGATGCCTTGGAAATATATGTAGACGGTGAGCAGATTATATTGAAGAAATATGAACCTGCTTGCATATTCTGCGGAGATGCTAGAGATGTAATAAACTACAAGGGGAAAAATATCTGCAAGCACTGCATGGGTGAATTAAAGGCAGATAAATAATTACTTAAGAAACAGCAGATAAAATGATTTATCTGCTGTTTCTTATTTTGGTTGAAGTTTTCAAAAGATGATAACTCTATAAAAGCCCAAAGCCTGGTAAAACCGGGCTTTGGGCTTTTATTATCTAACTCTTCTGATTGCCAGAATATCCGTTCTGGTCAAGAGCGAAATCTTTACTACATCTCCTGTCTGAGGCGCATGTATATAGCAGTCATTACCTACATACATACCCACATGGTGCGGTGTGCCGGTACCGAAAAGTATCAAATCTCCGGGTTGAATATCAGATCTGGATACAGGTGTGCCTGCATTTATTTGCTCATAGGTTGTCCTTGGCAAATATACACCACAGTGAGCATATACATATCTTACGAACCCTGAACAATCAAAGGTCTTAGGGCCATCCCCTCCCCATTCATAAGGGACTCCCAGAAAGGTCATAGCGTAGTTAACCACATCATTTGTAGAGTATACCACATTTCCTCTTGACAAAACCCTCTGCTTCTCTTCAATTTGCTTATTCAAATCTGCAATTAATTTGTTGTAATTGTTTATCTTCTTATCAAAATCTGCCATTTCGCCTTTAGTCTTATCTACAAGGGCCCTCTGCGTCTTCTTCGCCTTGCTGAGCTCAGCCTTTTGGTTCTCATTGTCCGCTTTAATTTTCTCAATCTTTGCCTTCTGCTCATCAAGAGCAAGCTTCTTCTGTTTAAGTTCGTTTTTTTTCTCATCTATAACTTTTATTATATTTTTATCGTAAGCCATCACCTTGTTGACCGCTTCAACTCTGGCCACCAGGTCAGTAAAACCCTTTGCCTGCAGCACTATTTCCACATATCCGTTAGAGCCATTCTTATATATAGCCCTCATCCTTTCATCCAAAAGCTCCTCCTGATGCTGAACTTCCTCATCGGCGGCCTTTATATCCTTTTCGGCTTTAGTTATTTTAGTTTGACATTCCGTGAGGTCCTTCTTATTCTGGCTGAGCTTATCATTGATATCCTCTATCTGCGAATCCAATTCCTGAATTTGAATTTCTAACTTGTCGGCATCTTTCTTTTTGCTCGCATTGGCGTCTACAAGTTCCCTAAGCTTACTTTCTGCATTTGTCTTCTGCTGCTTCAATTCATCCAGCGTATCTGCCGAAACGGCAACATTCATCGTCAATACCAACCCTAAGGCCATAATTATTGTAAATAGCTTATTTCTCAAAATATCCCACTGTGCTCTCCATGCATGGAGCAAAGTGGTTCCACCCCCTACGAAATATTTAAATCCTGCATATTAGAACAGTTAACACGGTAATGCTTGTCTAAAGGTGTCCAACCATATTATAACATTACAAAACAAAAAGCCACAATGCTAAATTGTGACTTTTTCAAATATTTTAACAATTTTTCTGACTTTATCTGCCTGAACAGCTTATAGGGAAATGGAATGGTCATATACTTCCGACTTTGCAATATTTCTTTCCTTTGCAACCCTCTTTACTGCTTCTTTCTTGCTCATTCCTTCATCAATGTACTTGAGTATGTGTTCTTCGATAGTCATATGCTCCCATAGGGATTGTTCCTCTCTACGGATTTCTTCTTCGCTTTTCCCCTGCAGCACCAGCACATACTCCCCTCTCGGAGCATTTTCTTCATAGAATCTCGCCGCCTCCTCCAGGTTCATCCTGAGTATCTCTTCATGGAGCTTGGTGAGTTCTCTGCAGATAGCAATCTTCCTATTGCCAAAGCTATCCTTAAGAAATGAGAGTGTCTCCCTTAACCGGTGGGGGGCCTCATAAAAAATCAAGGTTTCCTTTCTATCCTTGACATCTCTCACCAGTACAGCCCTATCTTTATTTTCCCTTGGAATAAATCCCCGGAATAAAAAAGCTGACGTATCCAGTCCAGAATATACAAGGGCGGTAGTTACTGCTGTTGCACCCGGCAGAACCTCAAAGCACAACCCCTCCTCTATGCACCTCGAAACAATTATACTGCCCGGGTCTGATATTCCCGGTGTTCCTGCGTCAGTAACCAGAGCGATATTCTGTCCTTGTTTCAATCTTTCTATCAATTCCTGTCCTTTGAAATTCTCATTATGCTGATGATAGCTTATAAGAGGTTTTTTAATATCAAAGTGATTCAGCAGCCTGAGAGACTGCCTTGTATCCTCGGCGGCTACAAGGTCAACAGACTTAAGTACTTCCAAGGCTCTCAGAGTTATATCCTTAAGATTTCCTATAGGTGTGGGCACCAAGTACAACTTTCCACTCTCCATGCAACTACCCTCTTCCATATATTTCATTTATTTCGTCACTATATCCGCCTTCATCATTATACACATACAAGGACGGCTGCCATTTCAGAAAAGCGCCCCCATCCCTTTGGCCTTCCACAAGTATTATGTTCGGTGCCTTTTTAGTATTTGGGTGTACTGCCCTTATGGCTTTCGGCTCAATTTTATGTTTTCTCATGAGGCACAGTATATCTGCTATTCTCTCCGGCCTATGTACCATATACAACCTTCCGTTATCCCTCAGAAGAACTCTGGCGGATATTATTACATCTTCCAGAGTGGCCAATATTTCGTGTCTGGCAATGGCATTCTTATCATCAGGATTTATAATACCGGAGTTTTTGAGTTTATATGGCGGATTCACAGTAATGACATCAGCCTTATCAAGTCTTTTCATCAGCGCTAAATCCTTAAGATCGCCATGGATAAACTCTATCCTGCCTTCAAGCTGATTATACTGCAAACTCCTCTTCGCCATTTCCACCATATCCTTTTGAATTTCGATTCCCGTTATATGTGAGGCTTCAGTCTTTCCTGCCAGCAGTAAAGGCACAATTCCCGTACCGGTACACAGGTCAATTACCCTCATTCCCCGTTTGACCTTTGCGAAGTTTGACAGCAGCACAGCATCGACTCCAAACCTGAAGGCATCCTTTTTTTGTATTATGTGTATTCCTTTAAGCTGCAAATCGTCCAGGGTCTCATCTTCTCTTATCAAATTCTGCACATTATCACACCCAAATCATTAATTTTCATTACAAAACAAAAGCGATATGAAAATCATATCACTTCTATAACCTATAATATAATACTTTCCTGATTATTTCAATTTATACTCCAGTACGATATCATTACCGGCCTTTACCTCATTTCCTATATTTATTGAAGTAAAGTTAACCATATTATGATTGGTTATCAACACCGGTGTTATAAGAGAACAGTTTCTTGATGAAATAAATTCCCTGTCAATCTTTAATATAGGTTCTCCCATCCTTACCTTCTGTCCCTCTTCCACCAGCCGGACAAACCCCTCACCCCCAAGGGCTATAGTATCCAAACCTATGTGTACAAGAATCTCGACATCGTTGTCCAACATCATTGCAAAAGCATGGTTTGTTTTGAAAATCAGGCTGATTTCTCCGTCTGCCGGTGCTACCACAGTATCATCCGTTGAGTCAATAGCTATTCCATCCCCTACCATCTTGTCTGCAAAGATGTCATCAGGAACAGTAGTTAAATCCATTACCTTGCCGCTAACGGGCGCAATAAGCTTGAAACTCTTCTTTAAAAAATCTAACATCTTGTTCCTCCTATACATGCAGCGTATATAGAACCCAAAAAGTCTATTACATTCTGCTCTCGCAAAAATCCGTGAAGATTGGATATTTTGCTCGGCACAATGTGAGACTTTTAATGGGTTCTATATAGATAACATTATAAGCTCACATAAAAATTATGTCAACGAACATACAATCCCGGACAACTGCTCTCTGAGAACCGGTGCTCAGCTTCAGAGAGCCTGAAACCGACACCTTGTACACTATCCTGCCCCGGTTATATGTCGAAAATTCTTTTAATCTCTATAGATATAGTTATTTTGCGGCTTTTCTATAACCTTCAGCCCTTCAACGGACAATACAGGTAATGAATCAGGTTTTGACTGCTTAAACCTCCCCCTCACCTGAACCCACTGTCCACCGGAAAGCCCCTGCAGTTTGTCATACTGGCATTTGATTCCTATCACTTCAGTATCTGCCGCACAGCAGGAGATTATCATCCTTGAAAGTATGAACTCCTTATCCACGCCCTTTTCTATTAATACAAACCCTTTTATGTCTACGGCATTGTCCTTGTACTTTTGGATATTACCATAAATCTCTTTTATAGAAGTAAAAAAATTATTATCTCCGATGATGATGGTACCCCTGTCAATCACCATGTTTCCGTCACCGTGTTCATGGGTGTGGTTATGCCCCAGCTCTGTACTGCCGAGGGTTTTATAGAACAGCAGGTTTACTCCTCTGTTAACTGCAGTACTTTCACTGAGTCCCGAGGGCCTGAGCAGCAGGTATATAAGCACAGGCAGCAAGAATAACAAATATCCAAATCTGATTTTGTCATGGCTGCTTTCCTTGAATATCTGCCCCAACCCGTTAAGAACCATTAAAAAAATTGCCAGAGTACCAAAAACAGTATACTTGACCATATCCGGATGGATATAGTTTTTGATATCCCCACTGTAGATCATTCTTGCAAAGGAATATAAAATTAAAAGCAGGATGGCCGTCCAGATAAGGGCATCCCTGTCGAACTTCTTAACCATTGTCTCACCTCCATCCGACAGCGGCCGCCGGAATCAGAGAAAGGGCCGCTGCAGCGAGAAAGGTTACTGCAACAATGACAAATACCAGTTTAGCCACGAAGTTCAATTTAAAATTGGACATGAGCATTACTGTATTTTTTATATCTATCATAGGGCCGAATATCAGGAATGCCATGACCGAGCTTCCTGTGAATTGATTAAAAAAGGATCTTCCTATGAAGGCATCCGTCTCGGAACATATGGATAGCACAAAGGCCATGAGCATCATTACTATGATGGAGGATATCTGCCCTCCTCCAATCTTTAATATGTATTCCCTGGGTATAAAGGTTTGAAAAGTAGATGAGAGAAGGGAGCCGAAAATAAAAAATCTGCCTATTTCATAAAATTCCTCGGAAACATGACTTATCAGCCCTTTCAGTTTTCCTTCCTCCTCCTCCCCGTGACAATGTTCATCACAGTGACCGTGGTGATGTCCGTGATGATGACAATCACAGGATTCTTCATGATGCATATGCTGTGAGTTTCTTAAAGGATCCCCGGAGGTCAATTCGCCGACTAGAAAACCAATGGCCATGGAACACAGAATACCAAGTCCGATCCTTAGAAAAGCCATATATGTATGTCCTAAAAAAGCATAATATGTAGACATGAACACCACCGGGTTAACTATAGGCACAGCGGTCATGAAGGTCACAGCCATGCCGACAGGCATTCCCTTTTTTACAAGCCTCCGTACTATAGGAACAATGGCACATTCACAAACAGGAAAAACTATTCCTGCCAAAGCCATTATGAGCAGTGAAAGGAATTTACTTTTTACACGCAGTTTTCCAATGGTATCATCTGATACCATTAATTGAATCACAGACGATACCAGGGCTCCAATAATTAAAAAAGGAAACCCCTCCAGAATCAGACTGATAAATATTGTTCCGAAATTTCTAAGCCCATCCATTTAGCTCCCCCTATAAAATTCATGCAAAATCATTTATATATAAATTTATGAGTATGTCACTGGGCTTTATTCCTATATGAGAAAATTGCATAATCCATAAATTTAGTCTCCACCTTGAGCAGTAAAATCCCCTCTAAACTGCCAGCAATAAAAAAACTTGCAAAAAGCCTATTTTGAGTTATACTTTTATTGGATTGTATTTTTTCAGGCAATGGTTACATAACCTTTCTCTTTTGAGAAATTTGAAAGGATGATATTTGAAATGGAAAACGTATTAGTAAAGCAGCTGTACAGGAATACAGACTCCTATCTGGATAAAACCGTAACGCTTTCCGGATGGGTCAGGACCATAAGGGCCTCCAGTGCTTTTGGGTTTATTGAATTAAATGACGGAAGTTTTTTAAAAAATGTTCAGATAGTGTTTGAACAGGACCTTGCCAATTTCAAGGAAATATCGAAATTATCCGTAAGTTCCTCCATCAGGGTTATCGGAAGCTTAAAAGCAACCCCTCAGGCAAAGCAGCCCTTTGAAATCCATGCTGCAGAAGTTATAATAGAGGGCCATTCCACCCCGGAATACCCCCTTCAGAAGAAGAGGCACAGCTTTGAGTTTTTGAGAGAGATAGCCCACTTGAGGCCTAGGAGCAATACCTTCTCAGCGGTATTCAGGGTACGTTCACTGGCAGCCTATGCAATACATAAGTTTTTCCAGGAACAAAATTTTGTATATACACATACTCCCATTATTACCGGCAGCGACTGCGAAGGAGCTGGTGAAATGTTCAGAGTAACAACGCTGGATTTGAAGGACATACCAAAGACGGAAGATGGAAGTATAGATACCTCCAAGGACTTCTTCGGCAAGGAAACAAACCTTACCGTAAGCGGCCAGCTGGCTGCCGAAGCCTATGCTCTGGCCTTCAGGAATGTTTATACCTTCGGGCCGACCTTCAGAGCTGAAAACTCGAATACTACGAGACATGCTGCAGAATTTTGGATGATAGAGCCTGAGATGGCCTTTGCAGACCTGTCTGATGATATGGCTCTGGCCGAAGATATGATCAAGTATATTATCAATTATGTGATGGAAAA
>JAUZPH010000370.1 GCA_030706065.1 Bacillota bacterium
GGTCATCCATGCAGGGAATGTAACTGCGAGTCCGGCTCCATGTGCACAATCATAGGTTGCGGAAAGTTCGTGTTCGATATCATGGCTTGCCCAATCCTGAGCTCTGCCTACTCCGCAGGAATTGTTGTGAGCCATCATGCCTGCCCACATAATGTTGGCACGGGCCTGATAGTTATCCGGGTCTTCTATTACACGGGGGGATTCATGAATCATAGTCAGCAGCAGGGCCTCAATCATTCTGTCTGTTACCTCAACTTCTTTTGATGTTGTAAAATAACGTTCAAACAGATGGGCCATTATGTCAGTTATCCCGCAGGCCGTCTGGTATGCAGGCAGAGTCTCAGTCAAAGCAGGATTTAGAATAGAGAATACCGGCCTGTAGGCTTCTCCGGAGGCACCGCGCTTATACATTCCGTTTTCATTTGTGATTACAGAATCGGGAGAACCTTCGCTTCCTGCAGCTGCAATTGTCAAAACCGTTCCTATGGGTAAAGCTTTTGTCACAGGTTTACCTTGATAAAAGTCCCAAAAGTCACCGTCATAAACAGTACCTGCAGCAATTGCCTTTGCGGAGTCAATGGTACTTCCTCCGCCAACTGCAAGAACAAAATCAACCTTTTCTTTTCGGCATAAATCAATACCTTCGTAAACAAGGCCGCTTCTGGGATTTGGCTTTACACCGCCAAGTTCTACGTATTCCATGCCTTCTTCCTGCAAAGAAGCCTTCACCCTGTCCAGGAGCCCGGAACGTACTACGGAACCTCCGCCATAATGTATCAGAACCTTGCTTCCGCCGAAACGCTTTACATATTTTCCAGTATTGTTTTCCTGATCCTTGCCAAAGACAAAATAAGTCGGGCTGTAAAATGTAAAGTTATCCATAATCTATCCCTTCCTTTTTTATATATCGATGCAGAAATTAATTATTTAATTTATCGCCTTCAAAAAATCGGTGAAGATTCGATATTTTTTCAGTCGAATACTAAAGGATTAAATTTCTCCATCTTTATTATATGTATATAACTATTATAGAAGAATAAAAAAAATATTCAAGAAGTCACATGGTCTAAATTCCGCATCTATATATCACATGTTCTGTATTATGGAGTTAATTATACTGTAAAATGTTGCTTTAATTGTCTATTAAAACTTTTTATACGTGAAAGGAAATAAAACGTATACATAGAATTGAATTTATGTTATCATATTGAATGGGACAGATTGACATAGAGACATAACAAAAGTATCGAAGGGAAGGTTGAAACTCTATGGACAAAAAAATGATGGCCGTGTTATTGGCTCCGGTAATCATGTTAGTATCCTTCAGCGGAGATCATATCAAGACAGCTTCTATGAATTCTACCGGCAAGTTACAGGTCCAGGCCGTATTAAGTCAAACAGAAAGCAGCTCTATGTTGGAATCCGGAGTAGTGAATTATAGTAACTTTCTTGCGCAGAACACAGCTCCTCAGATTAAGACCAATGACAATCTGCAGATTGCGGCATTTTCGGTGAATACAAGCCTTAATGTTCCGAACAGTACTGTAGCAGAGCAGAATGGTAACGACGTTCAGAAATCAGAAAATAAAGTAAGTCAGGGTGGGCAGGATATACCGAAGACTGTCACCATCAGTACAAAGAAAAAAATTAAGCCTGCGGCGGCTGAAAAGTCTCAGGGGCAGCGGATAGCTGATTATGCCTATACTTTTTCCAAGCAGTACCGTTCAATAAAAGGTTTGAAACCAATACCTTACGTGTATGGAGCCGACGGCCCAAATTCCTTTGACTGTTCAGGTTTTGTAAATTACGTATACAGGCATTTTGGAATAGGCTTGGGAAGGTCAACCGGCGAACTTATCGGAGAAGGCAAATCAGTTAAAAGAAGCGACTTAAAGCCTGGTGATCTGGTATTTCCTGGTCCAGGCCATGTTATGCTGTACATAGGAAATGGACAAGTTGTTCATGCCCCGGAAACAGGAGATGTTGTAAGAATTGCATCTCTGCCGGACTCAATTTATGCCATAAGAAGAATAGTAGACAAATAAAAAGTTAAGAATTGTAAAGAGTTATGACAAGTACTCCTGCGAGGGCAAACCTTAAAAGCCGGTTGGAATGAATAAAGTATTCCAACCGGCTTTTGATTTCAATAAATAAAAAAATTTTGACGCTCTACCTCAGGTAGAGTACAATAATTCCAGACAATGGTTATCAGAAGGCATGTAACAAAGACATAATAACGGCTGTTGATTGAGACAGGCAGAGCAAGTGAAATTTTAAAGAGGAATTTTGACAAAGGAGGTATTTTCAATGAAATTATTATTTGTATCTGATATACATGGATCATTTTACTATGCTAATAAAGCCATGGAGGCTTTCCATAGGGAAAATGCCGATCATATTGTTCTTTTAGGTGATGAATTATATCATGGGCCGCGGAACCCTCTGCCAAAGGATTATAATCCTAAGGAAACTGCAGAGCTCCTCAATAAATTTGCACATAAGATTATTGCTGTAAGAGGTAATTGTGACAGTGAAGTGGATCAAATGGTGCTTGATTTTCCCATAATGGCTGATTACTCGACAGTTCTGTTTAGTGGAAGACGTCTGTTCCTGACTCATGGCCATATATTTAATATGGATAATATGCCAAAGCTAAGCAAAGGCGATGTTTTGATATATGGGCATACACATGTACCGGTGGCAGAGAAAAAAGATGGCATATTTGTAATAAATCCAGGTTCAGTAACCTTGCCAAAGGAAAACAATCCTAATACCTATGGTGTTCTTGAGGATGATGTTTTTAAAATTAAAGAATTTGATGGAAACTTATTTAAAGAGATAAATTTCTAGGATTTAGGGAAAGGCTGCTGAACATATAGATACGATAAGTCTTTCTGCTGTAAAATTTTCTATAATACTATTGTGGAGGTAAAGTTAATGAAAATTGATTTGACAGGTAAACTTGCGCTGGTGACCGGTGCCACCGGAGATTTGGGAAGAGTTATGATACGTACCTTGGTTGAATGTGGTGCAGATGTAATTATCCATTATGCTAAAAATGTTGAGAACGCAAATAAGCTTCTTGAAGAGGCTGCGGCAACAGGAAGAGGAGCCATTACTGTACAGGCGGATATCACTGATTATGAATCGGTATTGAAAATGAGGGATTACGTAGTCAGCAGAATCGGAACGCCGGATATCATTGTGGATAATGCAGTAATTCAATACACATGGAAAAGTGTTTTGGAACAGGACATTGAAGATTATGAAAGCCAATTCGAATCTTGTGTAATGCAGAATGTCTATATGGCAAAAGCCTTTGTTCCTTATATGATTGAAAAGAAATATGGAAGATTTATCGGAATAAATACTGAATGCTCTATGCAGAATTTCCCCAATCAATCAGCGTATGTCGCTGGCAAGAGGGGGATGGATGGTGTTTTGAGAGTGCTGGCAAAAGAAATTGGGGAACATGGGATAACTGTAAACCAGGTTGCTCCAGGCTGGACAATCAGCGATAGGGACAGAGTTGCAGGTACTGAACACAGCTATGATTATGAAAAGAATGTACCCTTGAAGCGGAGAGGTACCGATCAGGAAATAGCAAACGTTGTTGCTTTTTTAGCTTCCGATTTGGCAAGTTTTATTACAGGAGCATATATACCGGTTTGCGGCGGCAATGTGATGCCGGCTATCTAGAGGAGGATTTCGAGAGATTCAATTAGTAAAAACTCATAGCTCAATATGCTAACGGATATAATTACTGTAATATAAGGATATTATGAGTACTGACAACGATTTCGATAACAAGGCAGATAAAAGAGGAGCTTTTGATGCGGTTCATATTGACAGATGGTAAAAGTGTAAAAGTAAAAATTTTTAGGAAGGTTTTCCGCTGTATTAGTTATTTGTCTGTAACATTTTAAAAGTTTCTGCATACTATAATTATTGATAGTAATCAATAAAGAAGTGACATAGTTTATGGAAAAAAAGGATGTAGAAAGGTATTATCAGCTTAAACAGCAGATGGATGAGCTTGATAGGGAAATGCGAAACCTAAATTCCAAAATGAAGAACGAAATGATAAATGGAGGTATAGACAGAGTGTTTCTCGGAGAGTATCACGTATGCCTGAGAGTTCACGATAGAGGCGAAATGGACAAGGACATAGTTGAGTATTTGAAGGAAGAAGGGTATTCCGAATTGATACAGGAAACCTATGACTCCAAAAAGTTAAAGGATTACATGAAACATGGATTAATAAATAATGAAGAAGCAAGCCGATATTGGATGCCTAACACTGTTTATGCTTTATATGTTTCGAGGCAATCTGATGAAATATGAA
>JAUZPH010000371.1 GCA_030706065.1 Bacillota bacterium
AACCACAACAATGGTTCCTATTCCTCCAATCATTGCAGCCGGTACGGTACCGAACAGGGTAGCTGTAATACCGGATTCAAATTCTCCAAACTGGTTTGAGGTGCCTATGAACATCAGGTTTACTGCACTTACTCTTCCTCTCATATTATCCGGAGTATTTGTTTGAACAAGAGTGGAGCGGATAACCACACTTATTACATCGGAAGCTCCGAGGACGAAAAGTGCTGCCAGAGATAGGAAGAAGGACTTTGACACAGCGAAGACTATCGTTGAAATCCCGAAGAATATTACCGCTGTGAACATGGTACGTCCGACTCTTTTTCTCAAAGGCCTTCTCGCAAGCAGTGCTGCCGTAAGCAGTGCACCCACCGCCGGTGCTGAACGCAGTATTCCAAGTCCTGTAGGCCCAATTTTGAGAATCTCGGAAGCATATACAGGAAGCAGGGCGGTAGCACCTCCAAACAACACGGCAAACAGGTCAAGGGATATGGCTCCCAGTATAACCGGCTTGCTCCGGATAAAGGAAATTCCCGCAAAAAGGGTTTTCAAAGTTGTTGGCTCAGGCTTTGTTTGCTGTTCGCTTCTCAATATAATGAAGGAAATCAGCAGGCTGGCCAGCAGAATCAAGGAACCTGAAATAAAATATACCACTTCCGGTCCCAGGGTATACAAAAATCCTCCAAGGCCGGGGCCAATAATTACAGAGAACTCCGAAACAGAAGACATCAACGCCGTTGCCCTCGGGAAGATTTCCTTGCTTACGATATTGGGCAGCAGAGCCTGCATGGGCGGTCCCTGGAAGGTACCGGCAATACCGATAAAAAATATTATCAGAAGAATTCTGCCTTCATTAATCCAACCTTGAAGGCTTCCAAAGGCTAAAATAAAAATTCCTATACTTTCAATTGCAAGACTTATACATACCATGAACTTACGGTTATAACGATCCGCAACATGTCCCGCCACCAGAGTGAGAAGGATCATGGGCAGAAATTGCATCAAACCGACAAGACCAAGATAAAAGGTACTCTTTGTAATGGAATATATCTGCCAGCCTACAGCCACTGTAAGCATTTGAGATGCAATATTATTTGACATTCGGGCTACTATCAGGAATACATAGGATTTATTTAAAAGCGGATTTGAAGAAACATTATCGGACAAATTCATTGACTTAACACCTTTCTATGCATAATGTGCCAGATTAGTCTTCACTGGCGGACTATTAAAATTGTATATTATTTAATGAGAAGTTACAAGGAAGATAATGGTATATGCTGGAGGCAACCCTGGATATTGCTGCAAATATACAGATATATAAATATGTTAATATTTAATTTGTTTTCTTGATGGGGGATTATCAGTTATTTCGAAAAAGGGTTATAATAAAAATGCCGATTATGAATATACCTCTGCCTCCATTTTCGTTCAAAGGAGCAGGCGTTTCCGGTAAACTGGGAGAGAGCAGAGGAATATAGAAACTGCTTATTAGATTATATCATTTGAGTTTCTGCAGACATTTTGAAAGGAGATGGAATGATGGAATGGAATTTAAAAGAAGGGATAAACTTCTCTCTGGAGGCAATGGTAGGAAGAGGCGAAACTGCGAAGGCTTACGGGTCCGGTGACCTCGAGGTACTGGCTACACCGGCTATGATAGCACTTATGGAAAATGCAGCAAAGAGCTGTATTCAATCTGAGCTGCCGAAGGGCTACACAACTGTCGGTATTGAAATGAATGTCAAACATTCAAGGGCAACACCGATGGGTATGATGGTAACAGCGGTGGCTGTACTGGAAAGGATAGAAGGTAAAAGATTGTATTTCAGTGTAATAGCATCAGATGAAAAGGGTACTGTCGGCCAGGGTACACATGTAAGATATATTGTAAACTCGGAAGAATTCATGAGCAGGCTGATACAATAGAAAGCTATATAAGAGCTGCAGGAATATAAATATTCTTAGCAGCTTTTTTAATCTGCATAAATATGGTATAATTTGGTAGCAAGCTATGCGTAAATAAATCTGCAAATATTTAATCAGTATAATAATTTATATAAAATCTGTTGGCGGGTGGACGGGTACGCCGCTATTGAGGAGTGTTAAAAATGGGTATTGACCGTGTATTAAGTTTTTTAAATGATTTTCCTGAATTAAAGGGAGAAGTTAACAGGCTTATAGCCGAAGGGTACAGGCCATTCAATATTTCAGTGGATGCATCTGTGAATGAGGAGGGGGTTGTAAGTACATTAAAAGTACAGTTGGACAGATACAGCGGTAGAAGGGTATGCATAAGTCAGGTAAAGGATGATACCAGTAATGTATTTCAACCGGTTAATACAGAGGTATACTTACAGAAGACAGATAAAGATTGGTTAAAGCTTAAATTATCTCAAAAACAAATCCTAAATGAAGAATTAAAAAAGAGTTTTAGAGGATACCGTGCTGATGAGGTAGATTCTTTTCTAGACACCATTGCTGAGGATTACGAACTAATACATAAGCTTTTGGATAATAATCAAAAGAGTTTTCCAGTTAAAGCAGATAAAGGCTCAGTAAAACTGAATGCTGAGATGGTTGGGAAAAAGAAATTTCCCAGGACTGTGAGAGGATATGATTGTAAGGAAGTAGATGATTTGATAAAAGCCGTAGAGGAGGATTACAGAAGATTTGAACAAGTAGTTTCACTGTAGAATATCAGAGATATAATATGGACTAGAGGCTTGCAAATTTTGAAAGGCAAAGGGATGTGAAAGTAAAATGAACTTATACATCCCTCGTTTTTTACCATTCTCCCGGATAAGCTACTATATAAAGTGTAACGGTTTTTCTTCCCCAGATATCGCACTCTTCTTCAGAGTTGAGGAATACATCAATGATATTCCCCTTGATAGCCCCGCCGGTATCGGCACAGATAGCATTTCCGTATCCGGGAATATATACTTTTGTACCCAAAGGTATCACTGATGGGTCTACTGCTATGGTACTCAGGCCGGCCGGGTCACGGACGGGCTTTATCCCCAGGGAAGTGAAATTATCTCCGGCATAAGCGGTAGCAACCATGGAATAGGTTGCCTTATATGTAACATCGGAAGTATTGCTGTTACTCGAGTCGCTGCTGCTGGCTATAAGCGCTGCAAGCTTCCTTTCCCCATCATCTATGTACATTTTTGCACTCTTTTGGACTGAAGCTGTACTGAGCGCAGGCAGAAGGCTCTTCAAGGTAGCAACTGCATCTCTCATATCGGCAATGGTAGGGTTCTTTGAATCTATCACCACTACAGAATGGCCGATCAATATCTTCTCGTTTTCCTCTATTGCGGCAGCTGCAGCAGCTTTTTCCTTATTAAACTCTCCAACCAGGCCTTCCAAATCCTTCTTCTTGTCCTTTATCTGCTTCAGGGCAGCCATATTTGAGTCTTTTAGCTGCTTAAGCTGCTGGTTTTTGGAGTTCAAATCCATTATGCTATTGTTGAGAACTTCTTTTTTTGACTGCAGGTCTTCCATTATGTTTTTGTCATATGCAGCAATCTTCTCTGTAGCATCGACCCTGGATATGAAATCTGAAAAGTCCCTTGAAGTAAGAATCAGGGAAAGATAACTTATACTGCCGCCATTTTTATATATAGCCCTGACGCGGCTGTCAGCAAGATTCTGGTTTTCAGAAAGCTCATTCTGCAGGACATTCATTTTGTCCTCAGCCGTTTTTATAAGCTTTTCACCTTCATTAATGTCGTTATTATTTTTCTTGATAGTGCCATTTAACTTTTCTATCTGTGCATTAAGACTTGATATCTGTGCATTTACCCCGATAATCTTATCACTCATCTGCTGTAATTTCACTTTGTTCTGCGAGATATTGTCATCCGGAGAAAAAGCGGCAAAAACGGCAGAGCTTGTACTAAATGCTGATATATAAACTAATAAAATAAACAGAGGTAATAACCTCCTATGCATGGTGTCACCTCCTGTAAGGCGGCACTATATTTGCCTCACCGCCTACTGTATTATATCATAGATTTGAAATGAAAGGCTATAGACAACTCCAAAGGGAATAGCCAAAGGTTTTTTTATCCGAAAAACAGGGACACGTAGCTGCATCAACAGCTTGAATATGCGTCCCTGAGATACTACTTTGTTGAATAATAACCCTTGACAACATCCTGAGCCGGTTTATCTAAAACAGCATATCCCTTGTCATCCCCAGCTGAGGATTGAGTTATGGACCAGGACCAGATGGAATGGCCTCTATGCCAGTCATATTCGGCACACTTTTCAAACATTACATTAAAATAGTCCTTCTGCATTTTCAAATCCTTTGTGCCGCCATCTATTTTGGTCCA
>JAUZPH010000372.1 GCA_030706065.1 Bacillota bacterium
CCAGGCATCCTGATAGCTTTCAAGTATGTTCTTAAAATATGGGTCCAGCATCAAATTTGGAATCTCGGGATTGATGTCATAGGCTTCCTTGATTCTGTGGAGGAATTGTGCCCTTATTATGCAGCCACCTCTGAAGATCATTGCTATTTTGCCGTAATTCAGATTCCAGTCGTATTCTTCCGCTGCTGCCTTCATCAGCGCAAACCCCTGTGCATAGGAGCAGATTTTGCTTGCATATAACGCTCTTCTTATTGCTTCTATAAGTTCATTTCTGTCACCGTTAAAGGAAGGTGTCTTGTATCCCTTCAATATCTTACTGGCTGCCACACGTTCATTTTTAATGGCAGACATGCATCGGGCAAATACCGCCTCAGTAATGGTCGGAGTAGAAATGCCAAGGTCCAGTGCACTCTGGCTGGTCCACTTTCCCGTACCCTTTTGGCCGGCAGTGTCAAGTATAATATCAACCATGGGTTTACCAGTTTCAGGGTCATACTTTGTGAATATATCCTGGGTTATGTCTATGAGGTAGCTGTCCAATTCTCCCTTGTTCCACTCTGCAAATACCTCATGGAGCTCCTCTGCAGTGAGATCAAGTACATTTTTCAAAAGTGAATATGCCTCACATATGAGCTGCATATCACCGTATTCTATGCCGTTGTGGACCATCTTCACATAATGGCCTGCGCCATCGGCACCGATATAGGTACAGCAGGGTTCGCCCTCTACCTTGGCGGATATGGCAGTGAGGATTGGTTCTACAAGCTTGTAGGCATCCTCTTGTCCACCGGGCATTATTGCTGGGCCTTTAAGGGCTCCTTCCTCACCGCCGGACACTCCGGTGCCGATAAATCTGTAGCCTTCCATTTCAAGTTCCCTGTTTCTTCTCATGGTGTCAACAAAGAAGGAGTTTCCTCCGTCAATCAGGATATCCCCTTCGGATATGAACGGCTTGAGCTGCTCTATGGTATCATCAACAGGCTTTCCTGCCTTTACCATTATAAGTATTCTTCTTGGGACTTCAAGGGAATTCACAAATTCCTCAATGGAATAGGTTCCTACAAGCTTTCTCCCCTGTGCTTCCTTTATGAGTTCCTCAGTCTTCTCTCTGGAACGGTTGTATACTGAAACAGTAAAGCCCCTGCTTTCTATGTTCAGTGCCAGATTTTTGCCCATTACGGCAAGTCCTATAACTCCTATTTGCTGTTTACTCATCTTTCAATCTCCTTTCACGCTGCCAGCCGGTAATCCTGCCGGTATAACCATGTAATTTATAATCATTATTCGTTAATCCTGATAATTGTTATAATATAATTTTACTATTTTTTCAGCCCAAAATGCTAGTAAATTTTCAATAATTTTTCCCTGAAGCTGCAGGTTATATAGGTTTTAAACTTGGATATATACTTATCCATGCTCAAATACTGTTAAAGATTCAGTATTTTGAAGCATGTATAAGTGAAGCTTCGTTCATAAAACCCTTTATTAATAGCATTACTAAAAATCCTTTGATTTATGACTTTCATGAAAAGAAAGCATATTATAAGAAAGATGTGACAAGAGCTGCAGCATGCTTTTGTCACATCTGATTTTTTGTACATATCAGGATACGAGCTTATCGCTTATTTGTAAAACCGTCAGGTTTCCGTCTATATTCACTTCTTCAGTAACAATTGGACAATCTATTGCTTCAACTATACGTATTGCCAGGGTTTCTCCGCAGATACTCTTTTCATAGCTTTTTACAACTTCATTGATTCTCCTGCTGTCACTCTTTATACCAAGCACAATCTTCTGTTCCACCCTCAGTCCCGCTTCCTTTCTCAGCAGCTGGCACTGACGCAGAAGTTCTCTGTACAAGCCTTCAAGCATAAGCTCTTCATTCAGTGCTAAACGCAGTGCTATTTCAGTGTGCCCATCACCGGCAACAGCATAGTCTTCATCGTATTTGGTTTTTTCCAAAAAGAATCTGCTTTCCAGGGCTTTATCCCATCCGGGTATTTTTATGGAGGCTCCTGAATCAAACTGGTCCAGCATTTCAGATATTTCATCATCATTACACTGTTCCAAGAGATGTTTCACATCCTTGAGATTTTCCTTTAACTCCGCTCCGGCACTTTTAAAATTCAATACGAGGTACCTCTTTTTCAAGTTGCTGAAATCCTCAAGAAATACTATTTCCTTTATATTGAGCTCCTCCTTGATTATATTCCTCATGTTATTTATAACTGCTTTAGTGTCGGCATCGGTACTTACATACATGGCTGACAAGGGCTGCCTGACCTTAAGCTGTTTCTCATTCCGCAATTTCAGGACCAATGCTACTAGTTTTCTTACAGGCTCCATATCCTTCAAAACAGTTCCATCCGCCAAATTAAACGGCTGGGGCCAGCGGCTTAAGTGTACCGATTCCTCTGAAGAGCTTTCAAAGCACCTCACCATATTCTGCCACATGTGTTCCGTCATGAAAGGGATTATTGGTGCCATGACCTGCACGGCAGCTTTCAATGCATTAAACAAGCACCAGTATGCAGCAAGCTTGTTATCATTCTGTTCCTGCTTCCAAAACCTGCGGCGGTTTACCCTAACATACCAGTTGGACATATCCTCGGTAAAGTTATCAAATGCCTTTATCACCTCTGAAGTCTTGTAGTTTTCCAGTGAGCTTGTTGCCTCCTGTATGAAGCGGTCGGTCCTTGCAAGCAGCCACCGGTCGGTTGCATCAAGCTTTCCTGCCGGATTAAAGCTTTTAAGACAAGGTTTTTCAAGGGCTGCATAAGTCATAAAGAAGCTGTAGACATTCCAGAAGGCAAGTAATTTTCTTCTGGCTTCCTCCCCCAGGTTATAACCAAACCTTACATCACTGCTGGTATTTGCTCCGGCGAAAAGATACCTTACTGCATCTGAGCCAAGCTTTTCGGCAGCTTCATCAAATTTTATCATAAAGCCTGTTTTTGAAAACCTGGTACCATCTTCTGCAACAACACTGCCATAGGCAAGAACTCTTTCATAAGGCGCCCTTCCGGTAAAGGTAACGCTCATAAAGAGAAGGGAGTAGAACCACAGCCTTACCTGTTCTATCATCTCCGTTACCCATTCTGCAGGAAATTGTTTCTCCCATTCAGCTCTGTCCTTAAAGTAGCCCATGGTGGAAAAAGGAGTTATACCGGCATCCAGCCAGACATCGCCCACTTCACTGATTCTTTCTACTTCACCGCCGCAGTGGGGGCATTTTATTTTTATATCATCTATCCACGGCCTGTGAAGTTCCCGAAGCTTATCAACCTCAGTTCCGCCAAGGGCTCTCAACTCCTCTTTTGATCCAACCACAGTAAGTTTGCCGCATTTTTTACAGGGATAAAAGGGCAGCGGCAGTCCATAAAAACGCTTTCTGGAAATACTCCAGTCACCCATATTCTCAAGCCAGTCCTGCATTCTCTTCCCCACATGCTCTGGCTCCCATTTTACTGTAGCTGCAGCTTCCTTCAGCCTCGGTTTTATCTCTTCTGTAGATATATACCATTCCTTTACAAGCCTGAAGATAACCTCTGTTTTACATCTCCAGCAAACAGGATAACTGTGGCTGTGGTTTTGAGTCAAAAATAATTTTCCCTGCGCCTGAAGCTTTGCAAATATAACCTCCGGCGCCTCTGATACCTTGAGCCCTGTAAGCCATTCATATCCCTCTAAAAAGCTTCCATATTCATCTACCGGGCATATTGAAGGTAATCCCAGCTTTTGTCCAAGCTCAAAGTCCTCCGCTCCGCAGCCAGGCGCTATATGAACAACACCGGAGCCCTCCTCTGAAGAAACCATATCCCACAATACTATTTTGTGCTCAAGTTCTCTTTGGACAGGCAAAGAAGGAAAACAGGTTTCGTATTTGAGTCCTTCCAGCTCACTTCCCTTAATATACTGCAATATTGCTTTTTTACCCCTTATAAGCCTAAGGGCGCTTTTAGCCAATACTAAAGGCCTTTTATCCTCACAATCAACAACGCAGTAGTCTATTTCAGGATTGACTGCCAGGGCAGTATTTGCACTTAATGTCCAAGGTGTAGTTGTCCAAACCAGTATATCCCAGGGCCTTTCTTTCAAAGGGAGCTTGAAAAACACCGAAGCATGCTCCAGTTCCTTATATGAACCTGTCATTTCGTGTTCTGAAAGGGAGGTGCCGCATCTGGGACACCAGGGCATGGGCCGCTGGGCCTGCTTTATCCATCTGTTTTCTTGGCACTTTTTCAAGAAACTCCATATACCGGTTATATTTTCATCGGTATTTGTATAATATGAATTCCCCCAGTC
>JAUZPH010000373.1 GCA_030706065.1 Bacillota bacterium
ATTTGGAGTGGGGGGTGCGGGGCACCATTTTCCTCCTGCGTCTGCGCGGGGACAAGTGGTACAGGCACCGTGTAATAGATTAATCGCAGTACAGTTTTAATATTATAGCTGCGGAAATTTATATTTTAATTTATCGTCTGCGAAAAATCGGTGAAGATTCGATATTTTCTCAGCCGAATAATTAAGGTTTAAATTTCCGCATCTTTAGTTTCCAGAAGGAAAAATCAGACATAAAAATACAATAGGGTATAACAAGCAGAAATCCGCAATGGTACCGGAATAAAGGGCACTATTGCGGATTTTTTTATTTGAATATTAGTAATTATTTGGAAGGATTTTGCGCTCGGTTGTAGAAATGTATCTCTAGTATAAAAAAACCTTTAAAAACCATTAAAAGGAAAACGCTTATATTAAAGGAGTGGGAGAATGGAAAAACATTTTTACTTCAAGCTGCTTCCTGAAGATGTTAAAAAAGTATATAGAGAGAACTGCAAAATTTTATCACGGGTTTTTGAGTATCTGGAGGATAAATACAACTATGAAGAGATTGGAGATATAAACTTTTTATTGTTTTATAGCTTTATTGAAATAGAGTGTGCATTAACCATATATGTGGATGATGTTGGAAGCGTACTGGACAGAGTCAGGACGAGAATGGATAAGGTTGAAAAAACCCCTGAAGTTTTATCCTTCCTGAATGAATTATATAGGTTGGAGTTAATAGAAAAGAGAAGAAAAATGAGACTTCAGAGGCTGATAGACAGAGATTTCGATACTCTTACCCTGACAGAAAAAAACGATGTAGCCTATGAACTGGCAGACTCGAGAAATAAAGAGCATTCAGCGCTTGCTGCTCAATACTTTTTAAAGCTGTACAATGAAACCGGTAATTTATACTACTACTGTATTCATACTAACATGCTGTACAAAGCCGGTGAGAAGGAGAAGGCTCTTCGAGAATATGCCAAGATACTGGCATTTCCAACCGGAAAAAGGCTGGAAAACCGTGGGCATTTTGTCTCCGCCATTTTTCAAGATAAACTGGACTATTATCAAAACGACAGAGTAATGTTCAGGAGAATTTGGGAAGAAGCCAAAGCCAATAAGTATATTAAAGAAGAAAAGCATTTCCCAATGGCCCATGGCGCTATCCTTCAAGTAGCAGAAGTAAGTTTTGATTATGGATTTTATGATATATGTGAAGAAATGATAGAATTAATGAAAAAAGAGAAATTAGCGATACCTGCCAGGATAAAAGAACATTATAAAATATAACCGCTTGTATAATAGAATCTGGGTACAATTGTAATTTAGGATGAATTAAAGATTATTAAAATTTCTTTGAAAGAAGAGGATTATCCTGATTATTAAGCCTCGTAAATTACTGTAAGGGGATACGATTGGCAATCTGTCTCCTTCATTTGCACTTAAACATGAGATTATATAACCAGCTTTGGATAAACTTAAAGAAAAAAGATTTAAAATAAAAACAGCAAATAATGCTTTTAAGGATACTTTTGGGTATGCAACGGCTCCAGAAGAAAGAGCAGAGGATTTTATCAGTATACGCACATTTTTTGATTTAACAGACTATAATTATCAGTGTTTTCAGTCGGCATTTTGTAACAACGGTATCCCTGCTTTTACATCAAGCAGGAAATGGGAAATCATACGTGAAGGAAATGCGAGGGAACTCTTATAGGTGGTTACTTACCAGATTTCGCATTAATGTTAATTGGGGTTAAAAGCACTATTTAAGGAGAAATAAATGAATGATTTAGTATTAGTCTTTCCTGATGAGGAAATGGAAGCAAAAGCATTGGATTTCAAGAAAGAGTTTATTGATAACGGCGAAAAAACCATTAATGGCAGTTACAAATTGGACAATGATAAATATGATTACCTGGAATGGCTTCAAATAATCAAAGATAATTTGAACAAAGAAACAGTAAACCCTAAGTTTGGTTTTTCCCATACTTTCTTTGCTGTCAGAAATGATGGAGAAATCATAGGCATAGTAAATTTCAGGCATACACTTACAGATTTCTACAAGGACTTAGGGCATATAGGGTACAGCGTAAGACCATCAGAGAGGAAGAAAGGATACGCTACCAAAATTCTGAAACAAGTCCTTGAGTGTGCCAAAAATCAAGGGCTTACTAAAGTTTTCTTAACCTGTAAAAAAGATAATGAAGCATCAAAGAAAACAATTCTAAGAAATGGTGGGGTCATTAATCGGGCATTTGAAAAAAATGGAATTGGATACCAAGAGTATTATATTATCATCTAAATATAATATTTATTTGAATCTCTACATAAGGTGGAGTGGCTTGGACTTAAAAATTCCAGATATAGAAAGAGAGTGGAAATAATGAAAATTGAGTATGCATGTGAATCAGACTCCGAAATTATATTTGAGAATGACAGACACGTATCAAAGCAATTAGTAGAAAATAAGCTCAGGCAAAAGGAAATTAGGGTATAAGGACGCTGGCAGTTTTACTGCTGGAGGACGAGCCTTTAAAGATAATTTTCACTAAAAGCGTATAAATTACGAGAATATTGTGCTATAATTTGCTAGTAAAGAGAAATTCAAGAAAACCGGTACTGGAGGAAATAATCATGAAAAAGTATTTATCCAATGTGCCGGCATCGGGCCGCGGCCTCTGCTCCGTACAATGACCATAAGAGCATGAATATCGGTGATGCTTTGTCCGGAGCTAAAAAGCCAGAGTAACCGGTGCTGGATAATAGAAGAGCAGCATAAAAAGACAGTAAGGCTTATCTTTAAAAACAAAGGATTCGCACTTTTATTTGCGTTGCATTCATATTCAAACCTTCCTCTGGCGGTCAAATACTGTTTTGTGTTTGATTTATTTGTATTGCACTATCAAATAGTGCTCTTTACAGATGCGGAAATTTAGACCTTTAGTATTCGACTGAGAAAATATCGAAACTTCAGCGATTTTCGAAGGCGATAAATTAAAATTATAAATTTCCGCATTTTTAAAGGATAAACTGCCTTTGACTATTGGCGTTTATTCCTGTGCGGTAGTTTTCTTCAGGCGCCTGTGCCTTATTGCGGGAATTATCCTGCCGCATGTAAAGAGATAATACATTGAAACCCATAACAAGCTGTGGACAGCGTTGCTGTTCCGCGGCTTTTTTAGTTTTCACTTTTTTGTGCAAAGTGAATCCATAGGCTGAACCTTATCCAAGCCTGCGGGACAATGCCTTGGCCATAGGAACATGCATTGCAGCGTATCTGAAGTTAAGCCTTGTTAAGGCAGGAAAGAGAGGGTGGTATAAAAATGAGTCTGTTGGTTTTCGAAAGTATTGAGAAGGAGTATAACAAAAGAGTCTTACTGGATAAGGTAAGCCTGAGGGTGGAACGTGGAGAAAGGTTGGCGCTTGTGGGGCCTAATGGTGCAGGTAAAACAACACTTTTGAAGATTGCCGTGGGACTGGAGGAAAGTGATCTGGGAAAAGTCATCATTGCCAGAGGTGCAAAAGTAGGCTATTTATCTCAAGATGTAAAATACATGAAGGGTGGAGAACATAATGCCGGTGAAACTGCGCTCTGCTTTGAAAGAGTAAGCAGGCTGGAACAGAAGATACGTGAAATTGAAATACAACTGGAAGAAAGACGGGCAGAAAGCACTTCAGGGGAATATCAAAGGCTGATAAACAGCTACACCAGGCTGTTGAGCCAGTATGAGGCATTGGATGGATATGCCATAGAGGTAAAAATCAAAAAAGTATTGCTGGGCCTTGGGCTGAGGCCGGAAGCACTGACCATTCCGGTAGACAGGCTGAGCGGAGGAGAAAGGATGAGGGTGGCTATGGCCCGGATTCTCCTGGAGGAGCCGGATCTGCTGCTTTTGGATGAACCTACAAACCATCTGGATATTGAGGCCATGGAATGGCTGGAGAATTTTTTGAAGAGATTTGAAGGGGGCATACTAGTGGTATCCCATGACCGTTATTTTCTGGATCAGATTGCTACCCGCACGGCAGAGCTGGAAAACGGAAGTGTTACTGAGAGAAGAGGTAATTATACCACCTTCCTTGAACAGAAGTTCAAGATGAGGGAGTATGTTATTAAGGAGCAGAAAAGGCTCAGATGGAAGTTAAGAGAAGCCAATGAGCTTATTCAGGAACTGAAAAGCAAGGGTAAGGCAAAAACCTTCAAGAGTCGTGAAATTGCTTCAAACAAGCTAAAGAGTGAGGTGAATGAGAAGCTGGGAGACATGAAGGATAAGGACCACCTCCACCGGCAGCAGGGGCCGAG
>JAUZPH010000374.1 GCA_030706065.1 Bacillota bacterium
TGGGATCGCCGATTAATACTTGTGCAAGTCCAAGTGTCTTTTTCTTACCTTCGGAATATTCCTTAATCCATATATCTCAAACTTTGCTGTGGCACTCAATACTCTTTCAAAGACTATGTTAAAGAACTCCAACTATGATAAAGCTCTTCATTATTCCTCACTTGCAAAAAAACACCTGGAGCTGATGAAGAAAACCAGCCTTAGAATCTATCATCTAATTATAAGCAATATAGGTGCCATTTATTTTATGGCAAATAATTACGAAAAGAGCATCCAGGTATTGGAGAACTTTCTTTCTCAAAACAAGGATTTGGGATATCTTAAAATACTGCCCAATATCCATCTGACACTAAACGTCGCCTATTATAATGTTGACAAGTTTGAGGAATCAATAAAGAATATTGAAAAAGCCATATTCCTTTATAACTACTCCGGCAGAAACTATGATGCCAAACACTGTTACCTAAACTATATAAATGCGCTGAGATACTGCAAAAAATTTGATGAGGCATTTTCAGTTCTAAAGGACTACAGAAGCCTGTACTCCGACAGCAAGGACTTGCAGCCTAATTATCTGATTCAGGAAGTAATTCTGCATTTTAATGTCAGGGAATACGATATTGCAAAAAAGTTGATGGAACAGATAAAACAGACAGTCCTGGATCCCCTTAATAAAAATTCCTACTTTTTTATGAAGGGCCATATTTGCTTTCTGGAAGAAAAATATTCTCAAGCTCTGCACTTACTCCCAAGGTGTGAAAAATACTTTTTAAAGCGTAACTATACCTATGATTTGGCGTTAGTGTACAATGATCTTTTCCAAATAACAGATAAACTGCTTTATAAAGAGAGAGCAGAGCTCTTCAGAGGGCAAGGAGGCAGGAAAAACATTCTGGTACCCTAAGTTTCCAAACGCATCGGGACACTATGTAAAAAGCCCCTCAAAACACTAAGTTTTGGGGGCTTTTAAGCCTGTTTCTTATCTCATAAATTCGGCATGAACCTCTTTGAGTAATTCAGGAATTTTCAAAGTCTGGGGGCAGTGCTCTGCGCAGAGCCCGCACTCCACACACCGGTCTGCACCGGAGCCTGCCGGTACCAGATTGCTTCTGTATACTCCCTTGTCCACCCAGTGTGACTTCATGAGCTGATAGCTGTTGTAAAGCTTGAATATTTCCGGGATGGTTACGCCCTGAGGGCAAGGCATGCAGTATCTGCAGCCTGTACAGCCGATGCTCTTTTTTGCTTCATAGGCTCCGCGGATTCTACCTGTCAAATTCAAATCCTCTTCCGTCATAACATTTGGAGCTGCATGCTCAAAAATCCTCAAATTATCCTTTAACTGCTCCAAAGTGCTTGTCCCGCTTAATATCAAGGATACCTCAGGCATGTTGTAGATCCATCTGAAGCACCACTCAACCAGGGAACGCTTTTCCGGGTATTGATTTAATAAATCATGTACTTCCTTTGGGATATTATTCAAAAGATATCCGCCTCTGAGCGGTTCCATAATAACCGCTGCCATTCCTTTATCCGCCGCATACTTCAAGCCTTCAACTCCAACCTGCTGGGTTTCATCCAGTATATTGAGCTGAATTTGGGTCATCTCCCAGTCAAAGGTGTCTACAATTTCCTTAAAGGCTTTCAAAGTATTATGAACAGAAAAGCCCTTATGTAATATCTTTCCCTTTTGCACCATCTTGTCCATGAAAGTGAGGCCGTCGTATCTTTTGACCTTTTCCCAATTGTCATGATTCATATTGTGCAGCAGATATACATCGATATGGTCCGTTCCAAGCCGCATCAGTTCCTCATCCAGATACCTTTCAAAATCTTCATGCCTGGTGATATTCCAGATAGGGCTCTTAGTGGCCACATAGGTTCTGTTCCTGTAGCCATCCTTCAGAGCTTTTCCGGTGATAATTTCGCTGCCCTTGTACATATATGCGGTATCAAGGTAATTGACTCCGTTATCAATAGCATAACGTACCATTTTAATCGCTTCATGCTCATCTGAAGGGAATCTCATGCAGCCAAGGCCAAACCTTGAAACCTTCATCCCTGTTTTTCCGTATTGTCCATACTCCATTCTTTTCACTTCTTTCAGTATCTTACTTCTGTTAGTATATAGCCTGAAATATAATTTGAGCCAATAGGCACTTGAAAAAAATTAATATCAATGCTCTTTTATGAAATTATCAAGCTGCTCATGCCACTCCTCCGGTTCAAAGGTACCGACACTTGTCCCCTCATTGAATAACAGATCCAGAAGGTATCTCGGCTTCTTACCACCAATATGCATTGATTTGGTACAGGAAACACAATAAACCACAACATCTTCGGCGGGCATCTCCCCGGCACGTTTCTTCATCTGCTCCTTCACCTGTTCCACAGGGAGAACCCCATAAAAGCTGTCTCCGCAGCAGGTGCCCCTGTTTCTCGTCTTCTCCGGCTCTACTACAGTAATGTTCATTCTTTTCAATAATACCCTCACTGCAGTATGTATTCTCTCCTGATCCCGAGTTGGACATGCATCTAGTATAGCCATTACTTTTCCCTTATAATCCGGAAAGGGAAATGACTCACTCTCAGCCAACATCTCCCAAAGCGAGATTGTTGTTATTCCTTCATAAAGCTGCCTATATCGTTTGTCACAGCCCGCACAGATATTAATAATCTGCGTTCCCTTGTCCAAATTCGGATTATGTCTGCAGCAAATTTTATGTTCTTCAATTTTACCCAAGTTATTGTTCAGGAAGTCCAGTACTTTCCTTCCAAGCTCAGGCTTGTAAATCATTAAAGCACACCCTGGTGCAAAAACTCTTTTCATCTCATCCTCCCGCCGATCCTGCCACGCTTTTTGTAATATAATTATTGGTTACTTGTTAATATACACAGGAAGTCCATCCTCATACTCCATTCCGCTTACATATACCGGAAGGCCCACTTCATAATCTATATCACTTATGGATACAGGGATGCTGCTCTCTTCTATGTCCAGCACTACCGGTTCGTACAGCAGGTTCAGGGAGCCTGTATTGAATATCTGAAGAGCATATCTTTCATTTTGATCCTCAGATATGCTTTCATATGTTGCGGTGATTTTCACCATGGTACTTTCTGACATAATACAGTATATGGCCCTTTCACCATCCTCTCCTGCCCAGTACCTGAACCCATAAATCTCATAGACAGCAACTTCACCGCTTGACCTTTTCCCTATTATTCTCACTTTATTCTCCCCCCAAGGTTCATATTTTAATATAAGTATACCATTGAAAGCCAGTAAGGCACACGGAAAATTACTAACACGTGTCGACTTGGCATGGTACACACGGTATGGATGCAGCGTAAAGCTTATATAGAATTATGTTCATTTGTAATGAGCACTTGCGCAAACCTCCTGGCACCACTGATAGCTTCCTCTGTTTGAAAGGAAGCTTTATTATCAAGGTCCCTTGCTGAATACATCCCCACATAATTTAAATTTGAATGCTGGCAGAGGCGCTTTACTCTTGCTTCAAAGGGAGCCTGTACCTTTCCCGTAATACTTATTTTTGTTATTGAAAAAATACTAAAGGCCCTTCTTCAGAATTATGAACTACATCATCGAAAATATATAGTTTTAACTATTATAATACAATAAAGAAATACTTGACCCAAATACCTTTATATACTATATTTATATCATAAATATGCAATATGTGGAATATACTGAAATGGTTTGAATTTATTGAGGTGTAGCATGGAAAATAAAATCAAGTATTTTAATTCTGTAAAGGACGATAATACTGAGGAAACCTTCAGTCTTGTAAAAGAAAGATTGGATAACTCAGGAATTAAAAAAATTGTACTAGCTTCTACTACCGGCGCAACAGCTAGAAAGGCAATGGACTTTTTTAAGGATAAGGGAATACAGTTGATTGTTATCCCACACCAGTTTGACTTTTCTACAGTTGATAATCTGTTCCCGGCTGAATTGGTTAAAGAACTCAGACAAGCCGGACATGAGGTTCATTTTGGTACAATGCTTTTCCATACCGAGAAATTATTCGGTTCAAATGTTCCCAGCATAGTAGCAAACTTTTTACGCTGCTTTTGTGAAGGGGTTAAGGTATGTTACGAAATAGTCCTTATGGCTTCTGATGCAGGCCTGTTAAAAGCCTCGGAAAAAGTAATTGCAATAGCAGGAACAGGCAGAGGGTCAGATACAGCGTTGGTAATGCAGGCTGCATCTTCCCGCAATTTAAAAAATTTGAAGGTTAATGAGATATTGTGTAAACCAATAAA
>JAUZPH010000375.1 GCA_030706065.1 Bacillota bacterium
CATCTGATATTCATCTTCTGTGAGGAGGCCATCCTCCTTTAACCTTTCCAGCTTTCTCAATTTATCCTCAAAATCGTTGCTGCCGGCTGAGGCGCTATTGAAATTATTTCTGGAATTGGATCCATACCTTTCATTATCGGAATCGATATTTATCTCGTAGGAACTGATACCGTCTTCGCTGAAGAAGTTATATGCATTGGATGCAGTTATAATCACTGCAAAAAGAGTCCATATAACGCCAAAGCCACCAGCGCTCGGTATAGCAACAAAAAGCCCAATAAAGACAAAAATCACTCCTGTTAGCATTCCGACTAAGGATGAAGGTTTACTAGGTTTTACGCGCATTCTTCCCATTGATTTTCTTCCTTTCACCGTACAATCAGAAAATGGTACATATACAATTATAAACCATTGACCGAATATTTTCCACAGCCTTTACCAATGTTGTCCAATAAGTAGAATAATGTTCTTCCTACTGCAGATACTAAACAGAAGATGAATAAATGGCCATTACTTATTGTGTCACTGCAATGGAGGGAGAAGCATGGCTGAAGAAAATACCAATACAGAATGCCCTGTTGGAGAGGCCGTTATAAGTACTGATCTCTCTTCAAATATTGAAAAACTGAAAAGGATATTCGCATACCCCAAAAACGAGGATTTTGCAATACGTGAGCTCTACATAGAGCTTGTAAAGAAAAAAGCCGCTTTACTCTATATTGAAGGAATAGTAAATGAACAGGTTATTGATAAGTTTATAATTGATGCAATAATAAACAACAGTAATTATAAAGCGAATGGAATACAGGGTATAGAGCTTGTAAAACTCTCTCTAGCTATTGTAAAGGTGAAAGAAGTAAATGCTTTTACAAGAATTACCGAAACTCTGCTGGACGGCTACTCGGTACTGCTTATAGACGGTTACGACAGGGCCATATCCATTGATACGGTAAAATATGAACATAGAAGCATAGAGAGGTCCGAAACGGAAAATATCACAAAAGGGCCACATGAAGGCTTTGTAGAGGCTTTTAAGATCAATATTTCTTTGATCAGGAAGCATTTGAAGAATGAAAAGCTTGTGACCGAGAGTATCAAGGTAGGATATAAGACCCGCACAAGGGTACTGCTTATGTACAGGAATGATATGGTAGACGAAAACCTGGTAAATAACATTAAAGAAAGGCTGGGCAGGGTTCAAACGGATGCAATGATAACAACCTCAATATTGGGGCAATTTATTGAGGATCATGATTATTCAGTGGTGCCCACCATATTATACACGGAGCTGCCTGACAGAGCTGCCTCATATATTGAGAGTGGTCATGTAGTGATACTTGTTGATAATTCTCCTTCAGTACTGATAGCACCGGCAACCTTTTGGGTTCTTTTCCACACCCCGGAGGATACCTACCACAGGTGGATAGCAGGCAATTTTATCAGGTTTATCAGAATCGTATCTGTTTTTATTATGCTGTTTACTCCGGCACTGTACATTGCAGCTACCAATTATCATCCTGAGATGATACCAACGGACTTGTTGCTTGCGATTGCAGCCAGCAGAGAAAAGGTACCCTTTCCTGTTGTTTTTGAGGTGGTTGGAATGGAGCTCGCTTTTGAGGTTATCAGGGAAGCAAGCATACGTATTCCTACAAGTATGGGAGCCACCATAGGCATAGTAGGAGCACTTATACTTGGTCAGGCTGCAGTACAGGCAAACATAATCAGTCCTTTGGTTGTAATCATTGTAGCCTTGACGGGAGTGTCCTCTTTCGCCGTATCAAATACGGATCTTAATATGTCCATAAGAATCAGCAGGTTTTTTTTCACCTTTTGCGGAATGGTTATGGGATTCCTGGGAATAGCTGTAGGTATAGTCGTCTTCCTGGGCTATGCTATTTCCATAAGGTCCTTTGGAGTACCATTTTTTGCACCGATTACGCCCCATTCCAAATCCTCAAGAGATATGCTTTTCAGGTCCTCTGTCAAAGATCAGAACCTTAGGCCGCTTCTGACCAATTTGAAATTAATATATAAAAACAGGCCGTTTAAAAAGTGAGACGATTGATAACTGCTATATAGATGCGGAAATTTATATTTAATTTATCGCCTTCGGAAAATCGGTGAAGATTCGATATTTTCTAAGGCGAATACTAAAGGTTTAAATTTCCGCATCTTAAAACCGGGAGGAATGTGTTGTGGCAAACAACAGCAGTGAGAAGGTAGGAGTTCGGGAATTTGGTTCCATGATTCTTATAAGCATATCAATAAAATTAAGTGATACCACACCGGTGTTTCTATTTCAAAGGGCTAAAACCGCCGGGTGGATGCTTCCGATCATAGCAGGGATGATTATGTTTCCATCTCTGATAATAATGTTATCTCTATTTAAGCGTTACGAAGATAAGAACCTGATAGATATATTAAATCATCTTATGGGAAGGTTCTTTGGAGGAATCTGCGGCAGTGCGGTGGCGCTTATAGTGTTTTCCCTGATGGTTACTTCCTCAAGGGACATAATGGACAGCATAACAATAATGTTTTATCCCAAAACTCCTCCCATAGTCATATATCTTATATTCATGTCAGCTGCAGTTTTTATATGCCGAAGAGGAGTAGAGGCTGTTGGGGGAGTGTGCTGGTTTATGATTCCTGTACTCATCTTTGAGACTGTTGCCGTAATTTTACTAACCATTCCGGATATGAGGCCCGGATATATATTTCCTATTGGAGGTATTAAACCTCTTGAACTCATAAAAGGGATACCGTTTTATGCCTCCTATGAATCGGAGGTTATTATGGTAGGAGGCTTGTTCACGGTAGTAAAATCCTATAGAGATTATGCAAGAGGAACTATTACGGCACTTATTCTGGGCTCAGTAATTATATCAATCAGCAGCCTTACATATCTTCTGGTATTTGATGTTGAGGCACTACAGCACATTCCCTTTCCGTTTTTGGAGCTTACGAGAATAATCAGAATAGGAAGATTTATATCCAATGCCGAGGCTATATTTTTTGGTTTCTGGATAATTGCTGAAAGCCTAAGGTTAACTGTATATCTGTATATTATCACCTATACATTTTCGAGGATATTCCGGCTGAACGAAATTAAACCCTTCTTTCCGCTGGTGGCAGTATTATCTATCTGCATAAGCCTGTTTCCGGAGAATTTTGCGACTCTTGTGTTCAATACACGGCGCGTGATTACTTTCACTGCCTCTGTAGTCCTTATCCCTTTGCCGTATGTACTGCTGCTTTTATCCAGGATGAAAGGAGAGGAGGGTCAATGAAAAAATCAGTTTCTTTCATATTGGTAGTTTTTGTTTCTTTCATGTTTACAGGCTGCTGGGACAGGATAGAACTTGAGGAAGAGGCATATGTAATTGCGGTAGGGATAGATAAGGCAGTGGGTAACGAGAATATGTTCAGATTAACCTTTCAAATAGCCAGTACAGAAAGTGCAGCAGGTGGTGGTGGGGGCGGTGAAGGGGGAGAAACCGCAGGAAAGGCCTCGGAAGTCATAACAATCTCCGCACCGGATTATTTGACCGGCAGGGATTTGATTACCACTTCCATTGCAAGAAGGTTGAACTTTTCCCACACAAGAGCTTTTATTTTAGGGGAGGAGCTGGCAAAGACCTCACTGCCGTATAAGGCGATGCTCGGCACTTTGAGGGGAAGACAGTTCAGAAGATATTCGTATGTATTGGTGTCCAGGGAAAGGGCCGAAGATTTCATTAATGGAAATAAGCCGAAGCTGGAGGCTAAGCCCCACAAGTTTTACGATTATATGTCAAGGCGCTGGCTGGATTCCGGGCTGGCTCCGGTTTCCACCATAAGTGAATTTGCGGAGCGCTTTGAACTTAAATCCAGCCTTTTACTGACACCCTATTGTACAACGATGATGAGAGGCGGTAATCCCTATGGTTTTGAAGCCAACTATTTTCCGGGAGAGGTGGATAAGGAAGGAGGCAACCCTACTGAAATAATCGGTTCTGCAGTGTTTAAAGAGGAGAGGATGATTGGCAGCATGACAGGAGAGGAAACAAGGCTTGCACTGCTTCTAAGCACATACTCAAAGGCAAAGTCCATGCATATCGCCTTTCCGGACCCCCTTATGGATAAGAAGATGATTATTGCAAGGTTGGATAAGAAGGGTAATGCAAAAGTCAAAGTGGACATATCCGGTGAAAAACCCAGGATAGATGTTGAAGTATCTGTGAATTTGAATTTAATGGCCATTCCAACCAAAAATAACTATACGGATGATGAGAATAACCG
>JAUZPH010000376.1 GCA_030706065.1 Bacillota bacterium
CATCCACCCTGCAGCTCCTGTATACCAGCTCCAACCTCCTCTTCCTATATTTGGCTCCCTGAAGTATACATCTGCAGTCATAACATAAGGCTCTACCTTGTATCTTTCGCATTCAAGGGGAGTTTCTGAATGGTTTATCGGATTGATCATGTTGAAATACTGCCATGCCTTATCTCCTTTGCCTTGAAGAGCTTCCGCCAGTATTACCCAGATAGCTGCATGGGTATATTGTGCACCGTTCTCTCTTACCCCCGGAACATATCCTTTTATATATCCAGGTTCCAGATTTGAGTTGTCAAAGGCCGGGGACAAAAGCAGAATCATGCCTTTATCCGGCTTTACAAGATATTTTTCCAGTGAAGCCATGGCCTGTTTCGACCTTTTAATATCTCCTCCTCCGCTGATTACCGACCAGGATTGAGCTATGGAATCTATTTGACACTCATCATTTTGCGATGAGCCGAGAGGAGTACCGTCATCAAAGTAAGCCCTTCTATACCAGCTGCCGTCCCAGGCATTATCCTCCAGGTTTCTCCTTATAAAATCCGCCATCTCATTGTACTGACCGTACTTTTCGGTATCTCCCTTATGGATACAGATTTCCTTAAAGCCATTCAATATACTGTAAAGGAACCAGCCAAGCCATACACTTTCTCCTCTTCCCTGATTGCCCACGGTACTCATGCCGTCATTCCAGTCGCCGCTTCCCATGAGAGGTATATTGTGAGGGCCAAATTTCAGTGCCCGGTCTATGGCCTTTATGCAGTGTTCGTAAATGGAACCTTGCATACTGCTTCTTCCAACCACATTGTAGCGCTCATCCTCACCTTCCTTTAGAGGAGCATCCTCAAGGTAATTAGTCATTTCATCCAGAATTGAATAATCACCGCTGGACCGAATATACTCGATCGTGACGTAGGGCAGCCACAGGAGGTCATCGGAGAACCTTGTTCTTATGCCGCTGTCAACTACCGGATGCCACCAATGCTGAACATCTCCCTCCAGGAACTGTCTTTCTGCGCTTCTCTTAATCTGTTCCCTTGTAATACTGCTCTCTATCATTCCTATATTCATGGAATCCTGCAGCTGATCCCTGTAGCCATAGGCGCCGCCGGATTGATAGAAGGCTGTTCTTGACCAGTACCTGCAGGCAATGGTCTGATACATAAGCCAGCCGTTCAGAAGTAAATCCATGGATCTGTCCGGAGTCTTTACTTTAATCCTCCCGAGCAGGTCCTCCCAGTAGCTCTGTATATCATCCAGTGCAGCCTCTGCGTTGTCCGGTTTACTGTACTTGCTTATACAGTTCTCTATTTCATCAAGATTTTCATATTGGCCAAAGATAATCAGTAGAGTCTTCTCTTCATTTGGCGCCAGATGGAATTTTATATTTTCGCACAGACAGGGGTCAATACCTGCTCCACCCATATTTGAAAGAGACTCTCGCCTCATTCCATCCGGTGAAAAAATACTTTTACCCCTTCCTATAAATTCTTTTCTTGAACCGGTAAAGCTTTCGTCATTACCGCCGATCATATGGAGGAAAGCCTTTAAATATCCGAAATGTTCGCTGTAGCGGTTTTCAGCATAGATGTATCTTTTATCCCTCTCAACATAGGTACTTATATATTGAGCTGAACCCTGAGGTATTACTCCAAGCACCATATGGGCGTAATAAGTGGCGGACAAGTATCTTCTTCTTCCGGATTTATTTTTAAGCCGCACAATGCATATTTTACAGCTTTCCTCATTTGGAACAAACATTGTCTCCCTGCCTTCAATGCCGTAGGCCTCATGCATGAATTTGGAATATCCAAAGCCATGTTCCACTACATAGGTTCCGTTATCCCTTAACGGTTTGGCAGTTAAGCTCCAAAAGCACCCGTCATCTTCATCCCTCAAGAAAAGTGCCTCTCCAGGTATATCCATGACAGGGTCATTCGACCAGGGTGTTATCTTGTTCTCTCTGCTGTTTCTGCTCCAGGTATAGGCGCTGCCGCTTTCGGATACATGGAAGCCGAACCTCTCGTTGGACACCACATTGATCCAGGGTGCCGGTGTAGTTTTAAAATCCTCCAGCAGAATTACATAAGCATTATTATCCGGCCTGAAGCCTCCATAGCCGTTGTAAAACAGTAATTCCGAAGCACGACAGTCTTCTCTGGCAGCCTTTCTGCTCATAGCTGCTATTTCACCACTGAATTCCACAGAGTAAGCTGTTTTATTAATCCATTTAAACCTGTCGAGAATACCGGCTTTTTTGGTATCTTTTGAAGCATCGGCAGGATTATGGTGTTTTACCGTATTGCCCTCGGTGCTTCTTGAGCGTATATAACTGACTGCATCCTTATCCAGAGAAGTCTCATCGATATTCTGGATTTTGATAAAATTAACGGATTCATCGTCCCTGTCGTTAACCTGTTCCATGATGCTGCCCTTTTCAGAATCGATGACGAGTCTTGCAATAGCCATCATAAACTCTATCATGCCTTCGCCCATGGATGCCCTGTTGTGAAGATATACCCCTCCGGTCCCGGCTTTTCTTGTATTGAGCATATCCCTCACAGCTCCCTGGAGAGGCTGCGAATAGGAAACCTCCTCCAGGTTCAGAATTACAAGGTCTGCCTTCAGGCCCTTGACTCCCCAATATTCATGTGCCCGCATGAGCTGCCTTACATAATCAATATCATTTTCATGCCTTATTATAAGAAGCACAATAGGTATATCGCCGGATATGCCGTAAGGCCACAGGTCCTTTTGATGCCTCTTTATACCTCTGATGTAATCTTCTCTTTCAATAAGCTGTTCATTTATATACAGTATTTTTGAAGCCATAATCTGATACAGGTTTGCCTGAGTGGACTTGATACCCATATATCTCATTTCCACCATACTTGCGGTCCATGCCAACTCGAATAGTCTGTTAACATTTTGGACTTCTCTGTATTTCTTTGCAAGAATTACAGCCTCTTCCCTTGACTCCGCTGCTGCTGTAATATACGCAATCCTGCAGTTTTCGCCAGGCTTCAGCCTTATTCTTCTTCTTATGCTTATAATAGGATCCAAAACAGCACCCACATTATTCTGAAGCGGCATATCCCTATCCATGGCCGAAGGATTTGAAACAGTCCTTCCCCGGCCTATAAAATTGGCCCTGCTGGTTTCATATTGTATACTTCCTACACTTTCTCCCTCTACTGCCGCCACCTGCAAAACCCATGGCTTCTCCTGTCCTTTTGCTCTTGGCCTTCTGTTGGCCACTATACAGCCTGCAGTATCCACATATTCAGTCCCGATGAACAGGTTGCTGAAGGTTGGGTGAACTATATCAGCGTTATAGGGCGCCAGTGTCACTTCACAATAGGAGGTCACTTCCAGTACCACCTCTTCAGAGCCATGATTTGTAAGGGTAATCCTTCTTACCTCCGCATTGTCTTCACTGCTTACTGTAATTTCAGTATGTGTACCGATATATCCGTCCTTTCTCTTAAATTCCACCTTATCCATGGAGAAAATCACCTGATAATCGTCGCCTTCACTCTTGCATGGCTCATAAGCCGCACTCCAGAATTGGTTGCTGTTCAGGTTCTTTATATAGAAGAACATGCCGCTGCTGTCATCGGTGACATCTTCTCTCCATCTGTAAATAGTCATGTCATTCTTTTTCCCATAACCGCTTCCGCTGTTGGATATCATTAAACTGTAGCACCCGTTTGAAAGGATGTGTGTTTCCGGCATGGCGGTCTTTGCAGTATCGTAGGACCTGACTATCAGGCTGTATTTCTCGGTATTAATTTCATTAACATTGAAGTGCACCTCTCTGTCATACACCACATTCTTTGGAACCTTCTCCTGGAGGAGCAGTTCCGTAGCCTTTACCCTCGGTATACTGTGGAACCTTTTTACCAGTATATTGCCGCATAGGACATTATTGAGGGCCATGAGGCTCATTCCCTGATGATGCACCATGAAGCACTTCACATGTGCCTTATGCTTGCCCTTTGGAATCCTTTCGGATGTAAAGTCCATGGCTTCATAAAAGCCATACCTTCCCTCCAGTCCTTCCTTGATCAGCCTGTGAATATTCTTCACACCATCGTTTAAGTCCTTTTGAAGTGCTATAACCGTAGAGTAGGGTGAAATTACAAGTTCGTTGGAGAGTCCTCTCTTAAGCCCTATACCCGGAACACCAAAGGCTTTATACTGATAGTTCATGGCATTATCAAAGAAATAGTAGGCAGACTCGGATATTCCCCA
>JAUZPH010000377.1 GCA_030706065.1 Bacillota bacterium
TCTGGCGCTCCATTATTAAGTTTTTCTGCTATCCCCCTTTCAATCAGCGTTAAGGGCTTGTACTTTTGGTGGCAAAATTCATATTTGACAGCTTTCCTTTAAATATGCTAAGAAATTTAACCTGACCTCCAGGAAAACTTCTTCACACTATATTGTATGTATCAATCTGCTATTTTGTTCACATTTTCAAGCTGTCCATTTAATTATATTTTTTATTAACTGTGCGGTCAATATGCAATTTCGAAACGCCCTGTCATGTAACCGTTTTAAAAGGCTTTTTGTATATATTACCATGAAGTGCATGAATATAAACACTGTATTCTTCCACAAAGTAAAAACCTTTCTGTATCATTTTCATATGGAAATAATACAGAAAGGTTATCCTTTACTATCTGTTTGCCTTTGTCTCTATAAGTCTGGCGAGATTATGAGCCATCTCATCAATCTCATCCTGATTTTCACCTTCCAGCATAACCCTTACAAGGGGCTCTGTACCGGATGGCCTTATTAAAACCCTGCCGCAGCCGTGAAGTGCTTCTTCTATCTTCTTTATTTCCTCAACAATCTCAGCGTCAGTCTCATGGATATTCTTCATATTGTTAGGAACCTTTGCGTTGGCCAGCACCTGAGGGAGTTCCTTCATCATTGAAGCAAGTTCAGACATTTTCTTACCGCTCTTCTTAACAATAGCAGCCATCTGAAGCCCTGTCACCAATCCGTCTCCCGTTGTGTTGTAGTCAAGGAATATAATATGTCCGGATTGTTCTCCTCCCAGCTTATAGCCGTACTTAACCATTTCTTCAAGTACATATCTGTCTCCAACTCTGGTCTTTACTGTCCTGATGCCCTCCTTTTGCATTGCAATATCAAGGCCAAGATTACTCATAACCGTTACCACAAGGGCATTATCGTTAAGTCTTCCCTGCTGCTTAAGGTATTTTGCCGCTATCGCCATCATGAAGTCACCGCTTACCAGTTTTCCCTTTTCATCTACACAGAGGCATCTGTCGGCATCCCCATCGAAAGCCAGTCCTAAATCACATTGTTTTCTTACCACATAATCCATCAATTCCTCAGGATGGGTAGAACCGCAGTTATCATTTATATTAACACCGTCAGGGTCATTATTGATAACCACAACTTCAGCTCCCAAAGTTCTGAAGGTCTCAACGGCAGCTTCATAGCTTGCACCGTTGGCACAATCCATGGCAACTCTCATTCCTTTCAGATTCACATCAATACTTGCTCTGGCATAAGCAAGGTAGTCCTCGAGGGCACCATCCTCTATGGTCTTTCTCCCAAGCTCACCGCCCACCGGAGAAGGTACTCCTTCAAAGCCATTTTCGATAACACTCTGTATTTTGTCCTCCAGCTCATCTGAGAGCTTATATCCATTACCGTTAAAAAATTTGATTCCATTATACTCTACAGGGTTATGGGATGCAGAAATCATTACACCGGCATCAACCCCATATTTTCTTGTCAGGTATGCTATTGCCGGAGTAGGCACTATTCCAACGCATATTGCTTCCGCCCCAACGGACAATATACCTGAAACCAATGCTGATTCCAGCATATCGCAGGATATTCTTGTATCCATACCTACCAGAAGCTTTGGTTTATGCGCACCTTCAGTAAGTACAAAAGCTCCGGCTCTTCCCAGCTTGTAGGCGAGTTCCGCAGTCAATTCCGTGTTTGCTATACCTCTAACCCCATCGGTTCCAAACATTCTTCCCATACATTTACCTCACTTTTTATGCTTCAATAAAATATTAAAATATATATCTATTTGAAAAGTTGACACATATTTTATTATATCACAAAACATAAAAAATGCTACGCAAAGTATTGCGCAGCATCCCTTTACAGCTGTATGGCTTAATATACTAATGTCCCGACAGGTTTCCGGAGGTTCTGCACCGCCTTTCCACATTTGTAAATACGAAGCTTCCTATAAACATCAGAACAAACATGGACAAAAATATGATAACAAATTCCGATGTCAGCGGAAGAATTGTCCCCTGGCCTATCAATATTGCCCTGGAGGAGTCATTTAAAAATGTAAGGGGAAGTGCCATGGAAACCATCATGAGCGCCCTCGGCATTACCTTTATCGGAAAAAAGCTTCCTGAAAGTCCACTGATCAAAGAGCTGGATACGTCTATTATTCCGTTTGCCTCTTTGGCCATGAGCACAAGAGAGGCTATGGCTATCCCGATGCCGAGCATTCCGATGATGCCGGGTATAAGAAACATCAGTAATTTCAAGATGGCTGGAGTGATTGTAAAGCCGAATAAAAAGTGGCATATCACCGCAGTGATTATATTTTCAACGGTGACGGCAACAAAATCAAAGGAACACCTGCTTACCAGGAGATTTATTCTGTTCACCGGTGCACTCCAATTGGACTCCAATACTCCCTGCCACATCTCGTCCTTCAAGTTATACCCAAGCCCCCAGAAGGTTGTATTTATATAGGCGGTTATCATATATCCGATTACAAGGAAACCCATGAAATCCGAGTTTCCCGAATACTGCTCAAAGCCCTTCAGGCTGCCGGAGGGAGTAAAGGTCTTTTCCATAAAATAAAAGGGAGCAAGCCATATTATAGGATCAATAAAGACCTGCAGTATTTTCAGCGGATATCTGAAATATATCTTTAAACTTATCCAAAATCTTGCCTTTGCAGCGGTTAAATTTCTCTTTATATACATCACAATCCCCCCCTTAAAACCTGTCGAGAGATCCGGTTTCCTTTACCTTGTTCTCCACAGCTCTGAAACATATTCTTCCCATTGCAAGATACAGTATTCCCTCTGCCAGACATAAAGCTATATCCGATGCCGCCTCCGCCAGGGTGCCTCCGCTTACCATTATGGTCCTGGCTGCAGAGATTCCGAAGGTAAAGGGAAGCAGCTTAGCCAAAGCCTGCATCCACTGGGGCATAACCGCTATTGGAAAGCTTATGCCGCATAAAATCATTATGGCTCCTCGGACAAGCTGTACAAGGGAATTAGTCTCCTTTACCCAAAGGACCAGGCTTGCAAAGATAGCACTTATGCCATATACTGCGGGCATAAGAATAAGAAACATGAATACCCAGTGAAAAATGCTGCCGGTAAAATGTATTCCATATACAAACCGGTATTCTATTACAGATACAATTGATATTAATACGGCATTGACAATACTTACAACAGAGCCTCCAATCAGAATGTCAAATTTATGGATGGGGCAGAGCCAGTTTGATTCCAGGGTCCCGCGGTTCTGTTCGTTTCTGAGATAGCTGCCAAAGGACCACATGGTTATATTTGCCCACATATATGTCATAGTTCCTACTACGATAAACCCCATAAAGCTGTCTGTCCCAGTTACGGAAGTGTAAGCCTGCAGCCCTTCTTTATTCGGGCCTGCCATACCAAGTGCACTCAATATATAGATAAGCGGAAATATCATGGGCCATATCAATATCTGCACGAACCAGGAAGGATACCTGAAAAACTGCACCAGGTCCTTCCTCGCCACTGCTGCTACAGTCCTAAACCGCATTATGCACTCACCTCTTCTTTAAGCTTCTTTCCGGTGAGATGTATAAATACGTCCTCCAATGAAGGGGTGGGATTACTCGCATCTCTTATGCTGTTTTTCAATTTACCGGGAGTATCCAGTGCAATGATTTTGCCGCCATCGATGATTGCAACCCTGTCACATAGGAAATCAGCCTCCTCCATATAGTGGGTAGTCAGCAGCACAGCTCTCCCTTCCTTCTTTATGTCAAGGATAATCTCCCTCAAATTCAATGCAGACTGGGGATCCAGTCCAAGGGTAGGTTCATCAAGAAGCACCACCGGAGCTTCAGGTATAAGGGCCTTTCCTAGTGCAATTTTCTGCTTCATACCTGTTGAGTACTTTTCAACAAGCTCGTCAGCCTTGTCGCCGAACTCCAGCTTTTTCAATATGCTTTCCGCCCTTTTCACTGCCTCTTTTCTCCTGCAGCCATACAGCGCCGCAAAATATTCAAGGTTTTCCCTGCCTGTGAGCTTCCAGTATATGCTTCGGTCCCCAGCCAGCACGGTGCCTATGCTTCCCAAAGCCTCCATGGGCCTTTTATCCACATCTATGCCGTTTACACAGACGGTACCGCTGGTTGGCCTCAAAAGCCCTGTTATCATCTTGATGGTAGTAGTTTTACCGGCACCGTTAGGCCCCAGCAATCCAAATATTTCTCCCCTGAATATGTCA
>JAUZPH010000378.1 GCA_030706065.1 Bacillota bacterium
CAAACAATAATAATATTTTGTTTTCCTCAGTAGTTTTATAGTCTATCGGCTTATTGTTACTCCAGATAATGTTTGGAATCCATAGCATCAATAAATATATGAGGCCTATATATGAAAATCCCAAATGCCCGAACATTATAATCCCCCCCTTGTAAATTTCCTAGTATTATGTTCATTTTAAATGTGCAAAGCAGCCCCCTTGATATCATACTCATCGATATCATAGGGATCACCATAGGATATATTGCTTAAGACAAGCTATGTATGAAAACAACAGCATATCCACATATTCAAGGCTTGTCCTAAAATCTCTCTACCACTATTGGGGAACATAGCGTTAGTCCGGCTGTAATAAATATACTGACCTTACCAAAAGGCATGTATAATAGCCTTTGGAAAGGCGTTGCAGTAAAAAGTCTAATTTAAATACATAATTACAGCCTTCCCCCTATCCGCTGCCCTACCGAAAAAGTCCTGCAGATACACAAAGTAGCCGGAAATATATTCAAAGTCATCTTCCCGGTCAAACTGAGGATAAATATCCGCCTCCTGCAGTTCCTTAATATTAAACCTTCGGTGGAGCTCCGGAACAGTTATCTCCTTTATTGCATCATAGACCTCCTGTACCTCCAACGCCGTAAGATACCTTGCCGGCCCATAGCCCACGTCCTGCTTATTTATTTCCTTTCCGCCCAATACAACATTGAAGAGCGGTCGCTCTCCCTCCCAGGTTTCGCCGCACAACAGGTAATGTATCGCATGCCAGGACTTATCAATGTCCAGATAATCCTCCTCATCAGTGTCCGTGTTATAAATGATTTCCTCGATGGTTATCTCTCTCTGCTGCACCTTACTGATAACTTTTTCCTCCACCATTAAATAATTTCCAATCATAGACATGGCCTTTCCTCCTTTTTTTCTGATTTTATATCCTGTTTTAAATTCTGCAAACAACTATTTCATTAAAACCTCTTTATCCTGCCAACCTCAACCTTTATTATGTCCCGGGTAATATCCTCAGATTTTTATTTCATTTATACTCCGACACCTTGGACATATTTGATGCATAAGGCTGCTGTCGACTCTTGAATCTATCTCAAACTGCAGGCCTTCCTCATTTCCGCAATGCGGGCATTTCTTTGGAGACTGCTCCTCCAGTCCGGCTATGCTTATCCATCCATCTCTTTCAAAACTGTCGTTGGTGAATACAGTACTATAACCTTTCAAGTGGACTTGTACATAATCTTCATCTTCACAATGGCATATATACTGTACCCCTGTCAGGTGGTCCTGTGCATATTGTCGGGTCATACCCAAGCTGAAAAGCTGTCCCTTATGCTCTTCAAAACTATCCAGCACTTCCCCCGTCGGCTTAAACTCCACACAGCCGCATTTAGGGCACGCTGTTTCTTCATATAAAACTATGCTGTAACATTTGTACATTTCATATTCCTCCTTCAAATCATATGTACCTGTATTACCCCCTCTTTCCTATAAGCTTGTTCATTAAAACCCAAAGATATTGCTATCATTCTTTGGCGATATTTATATCGGAAAAATCCATTAAAATTCCTCCTCCAAATATAAATAATCCCCAGTTCACACATATTTACAATTGTTCCCTTATTCAATTATACAGAATATGTATAATTTTGTATATAGCAGACATCTTTACTTTCAAAGCACCGAATGTACAATCCGTACAATTACTAAATTATTTAGCCGCCTTTGCAGCTTCTTTTATACCGCACAATTCTCTCTGCAACCTCAGTCCATGCCCCCCTCTACCCAATTACTGGGCCAATTCCTACGCATGCAGCTCTTCTATTTCAAAAAAAGAAAACCAGGCTTCTATGCCTGGGGATTTGGTTCTGCTGCCGGAGATGAACCTTTTTTCTATATCACTTAACAAAGCAAATATAAAAGTCAAACCAGGAATTCTTTTCAATCAAACCACCCCATCCATAAGAATACATATATACACAATTGTACCACCCTTTCTATAATGAGCTATTAAAGATGCGGAAATTCAGACCATTAGTATTCGTCCGGAAAAATATCGAATCTTCACCGATTTTTCCTGATGTAAAATCTCATCAGATACCCTATTGCTCTTAAGTGTCTAAATACTGCAGGTACCTGGTTATCTCTTCAACTGCATCTGGCTTGTAATACCAAGTCAGGATTCCTGTCTACCACATTCAGAGAGTCGTACTGAATGCACCCCACCATAAGGAAGGCTTATGCCAGAGAAATCAATGACGCTGATTATCCATATTCACGAGAAACATGGAATAATGCATTTGAGATATGATAAAATAAAAACATGATTTGGTACGAGTGTTTTAGGAGGAAATTTATACTATGTTTTCAGATGTAGAGTTCAAATTAAAGAAAAGAAATAAAATATTGTTTTCTCGTGACAGTCAATGCTTGCAGGAGTTGATAAAACTGATTCAATTACAAAATCACCGAACCCTTGTGATGTGGGCATTGGACTGTGCTAAATTGCCTTTGGAACAATTTGAAACAAAGTATTCTGATGAACGCAGGCCCAGAACCTGTTTAGAACTTTGTGCAGATTGGTCAAGAGGCAAAATAAAAATGCCCATTGCAAAACAGGCAATTTTAGATTCACATGCAGTGGCAAAAGAAATCAATGACAGCGAATACGGTGCTTTGTGTCATGCAATTGGTCATGCCGGAGCCACCGTTCATGTAGAAACACATGCTTTGGGGTTACCCTTTTACGAATTGACGGCAATAGTCCTAAAGCATGGAAAAGATAACTTTCCAAAACCAGTCAGCGAAAAGATAGATTATTATTATTACCGTCTGTTGTATTGGCAGAAAAACACCGATAAACTTGAACTCCATTGGGCGGACTTTTTATTGAATGACACCAAACCTAACAAGGAAAGATTATTGAGCGAGAAGCGAAATTATGCCCCCAAATAACACCAATTCATCTTCGCAATAAAACCTGTACCAATTCCCGCTTTCCCGTAAAGGTGGTATTTTTTTGCTTTCTCATATGATCAAAAGGTGCAAAAGCAGTATTGCATCCGAAAAAAATGGTTCTACTTTTCACAGCCTCCTGTAATGACTCAATATGTGATGAAGCCAAACTAACGCTCTGTAACAAAATGGTAGTATATGTGGATTAGGACAAGCTTATTGTGTCAATAATCTAAATATAGAGTAAATATAGATATCTAATTTCAACTAAAATTTAAACTTGTCCCATAACTAGGTGAAGACTCCAGGTTTTGTGACAAGTTTATATTAAGTTTACGTAATGGATTTCTATTAGTTAGAGGTGGCACATATGCCCGAAGAAAAAACTAATACAAATGAAAGGTTTGAAGCCTTCAAATTCTTAAAGCCCTCGCAAATAAAATATCTGCAGGATACTTTATTTGCCGGTGAACCAAAAGCACCGGAGGAAACTGCCAAGTGTCCGGCCTGCGAGAGCCTGGAGGTAGTTAAATTCGGCAGGAACAGGCTTGGAAAGCAGCGCTACAGATGCAAGCACTGCAAGAGGATTTTTGTCCTTCCGACAAAATGTCCTTTAAGCTGCAGTAAAAAGAAAGCTGGGCAGTGGCTGCTCTATATGGAATGTATGGTCAAAGGCATGTCCATACGAAAGAGTGCCGCCATTGTCGGAATACATACAAATACATCCTTTCACTGGAGACACAAAATATTAAATGCGTTAAAATCGGAACTTGCGGACAATCTTTCCGGAATTGTAGAGATAGACGAAACGCTGATTGTTGAAAGCTTCAAAGGCAATCATTCAAAAGATGAGGATTTTTTCATGGGAAGGCCAGCGAGAAAACGAGGGACCACGCTGACGGAGCGCCCCTCGGCAAAAAGAGTAAGAGTGCTCTGCTGCCTGGACAGAACTGAAGGCATCTTTTCTCAGGTAACGGGAAGAATAAGGCCCGGCATAAAAGAACTGATGAATATTCTCAAGGACAAGATAATAACCGGGTCTACCATCTGCACAAATAATAATGCAGCCTATAAAACTGTTGCAAAGGAGCTTGACCTTAAGCTTTACAAGCTTGTTTCCTCCAATCAGGTAATAGAAGAAACCTATCATAATCAAAAGGCCAAGTTCTTTGGAAAACAGCTGCAGAGTTTTCTTATTGGCTTTAATGGTGTTGCCACAAAATATCTGAACCACTACATAACATGGCTGAAATGGAACTGTATCGAAAGAGTCAGTGATGCG
>JAUZPH010000379.1 GCA_030706065.1 Bacillota bacterium
TCACATAATATCCAATCTTTAAGGATTTATGGGGCAGCTCAATGTGATTAGATTTTTACTTTCTACAGATGCGGAAATTTAAACCTTTAGTATTCGCCTGAGAAAATATCGAATCTTCACCGATTTTTCCGTATGTAAAATTTCATCATATATCGCGGATAAAATATCCAATCATCACGGATTTTTATTGTTGCTCATTCAAAAGAAATTTTACATACTAGGCGATAAATTAGAGTATAAATTTCCGCAGCTATATACTTTTGTAATTTTTTTAAAAAATTTTGCAAATACTATTTAAAAATAAGAGGAAGTATTCTATAATAAAGATGTGGGACATAAATAAATACGCTGGGACGCTAAGTGACCAAAGGGGTGTTATCTTTTGGAAGAAATTTTAAAGCTTCAACAAAAGATTGTGCCTGAGCTTATTGAACTGCTGGAGAAAAGGTATAATATACTGAGGACAATATATTATAACCAACCGGTAGGCCGTAGGATTCTGGCAAATAATCTGGACCTAGGAGAAAGAATTGTAAGGACTGAGATTAACTTTCTTAAATCGGTGAATTTAATAGAAGTTAGTACTCCCGGCATGACAGTAACTCCAGAAGGAGAAAAGATTATCGACAAGCTGAAAAACTTTATTCATGAGATAAAGGGCTTATCTGACTTAGAGGTACTGATAAAGGAAAAACTCAACGTAAAAAATGTCATAATCGTACCTGGAGACATGGAAGAGGACAGGACGGTTATGAAGGAACTGGGAAGAGCCGCAGCCAATTATATCAAGAGTATTATCAAGGATGACGATATTTTAGCTCTTACCGGCGGCAGCACCATTAAGGAAGTAATTGACAACATGCCAAGGGTAAATAACGTACATAATATACTTGTGGTACCTGCCAGAGGCGGCATGGGAAAACAGGTGGAAATTCAGGCCAATACTTTGGCAGCAAACCTTGCAAACAAGGTCGGCGGGTCTTATAAGATGCTTCATATACCGGACAATATCAGTGACAGGGCGCTGGATACCATGCTGGACGAGATGGATATCAAGGAAATCATAGAGAGTATCAAAAAGACAAATGTGCTCATATACGGTATAGGAAGAGCGGATGAGATGGCAAGAAGGCGCGGAGTTACAAGCCAGAGGATTGAAGAACTCATATCCATGGGAACTGTCGGAGAAGCCTTTGGATGTTATTTCAACAGAGAAGGCAAGGTCGTTTATTCTACACCCACGGTAGGTATAAACAGTAATGATATCAGGAAAATCAACTACCCTGTAGCAGTGGCCGGTGGAAAAAACAAGGCGGAGGCCATAGTCGCAACGGAGAAGGGAAATGAAAGAGGAGTCCTGATTACAGATGAAAGTGCGGCTAGAGAAATCATAAGAATAATAGAAGGTGAATAACCTTGAAGTTTTGGTTAAAACTATAATGAACCAAAATGGTTAATTATGTTTAAAATATATTTTTAAAATATACATTTTATTTTTTAAGGAGGTACTTTAAATGGTTAAAGTAGGTATTAATGGTTTTGGAAGAATAGGACGTCTGGTTTTCAGAGCAGCTTTAGACAATCCGGAAGTAGACGTAAAGGGAGTAAATGATCCATTCATCGATTTGGATTACATGGTATACATGTTAACTTATGATTCAGTTCATGGAAAGTTCCAGGGAACAGTTAGCGTTGATCATGCAGCTAATTCCTTAGTTGTTAACGGAAAGGCTATAAAGGTATTTGCTGAAAAGGATCCTTCAAACATAGCCTGGGCTTCCTGCGGAGCAGAATATATCTGCGAAAGCACAGGAGTATTTACAACTGTAGAGAAGGCATCTACACACTTCAAGGGAGGCGCAAAGAAGGTTATTATCTCTGCTCCATCCGCTGATGCTCCAATGTTTGTTATGGGCGTTAACAACGACAAATACACAAAGGATATGACAGTTATATCAAACGCTTCATGTACTACTAACTGTCTTGCACCTTTAGCAAAGGTTATTCATGAAAACTTCGGTATAGTTGAAGGCTTGATGACTACAGTTCACTCAACAACTGCTACTCAGAAGACTGTTGACGGACCTTCAAACAAGGACTGGAGAGGCGGAAGAGCTGCTGCTGCCAACATAATCCCATCCTCAACTGGAGCTGCCAAGGCAGTAGGTAAGGTTATACCGGAATTAAACGGAAAGTTAACTGGTATGTCCTTCAGAGTACCAACAATAGATGTATCTGTTGTAGACTTGACTTGCAGACTGGAAAAGGCTGCTACTTATGAGGAAATAAAGGCTGCTGTTAAGAAGGCTTCCGAAAATGAATTAAAGGGAATTCTTGGTTACACTGAAGATGCAGTTGTATCAACTGACTTCATCCATGACAAGAGAACTTCCATATTCGATGCTGAGGCTGGTATAGCATTAAACGGAAACTTCGTTAAGCTTGTTTCCTGGTATGACAATGAATGGGGTTATTCAAACAAGCTGATTGACCTTGTTGTTCATGCAGCAAAAGTTGATGCTCAATAATTCTATTAGATAGAAATAAGGATGTGTGACTTTAAACATTAATTGATAGATTAAAAATAAAATCACACAGCTATAAAAGTTAAAAGGTCTGGTTTTGTAGTATGGATACATGCATAAAAGTGCATGTATCCGAATATTGGCTATGAGGCCAGGCTTTTCTTAATTTGCGTAAATAAGTATTTTATGAGGTGAATAGAATGAGTTTTAACAAAAAGACTATCGAGGATATCGATGTAAAAGGCAAGCGTGTGCTTGTAAGATGTGACTTCAACGTTCCAATGAAGGACGGAGTTATAACTGACGAAAACAGATTAAACGGAGCTCTCCCAACAATAAAGTACTTGATGGCTCATGGCGCAAAGGTAATACTTTGCTCACATTTGGGAAAGGCAAAGGGACCAGACCCAAGCCTGACTTTAGCTCCTGTAGCTAAGAGATTAAGCGAACTTCTTGGAAAAGAAGTAGTTTTTGCTGCAGATGATACAGTAGTTGGAGATAATGCAAGAGCTGCTGTAGCCAAGGCTGCAGAAGGGGACGTTATACTTCTTGAAAATACAAGATACAGAAAAGAAGAAGGCAAGAACGAAGAAGCTTTCTCAAAGGATCTCGCTTCCATAGCTGACGTATATGTAAATGATGCCTTCGGAACTGCTCACAGAGCTCACTGCTCCACAGTTGGAGTAACTCAGTTCGTAGATACAGCCGTATGCGGGTACTTGATTCAGAAGGAATTAAAATTCCTGGGAGAAGTGGTTAACAATCCGGTAAGGCCTTTCGTTGCTATACTTGGAGGAGCCAAGGTTTCCGACAAGATAAATGTTATAAACAACCTGCTTGAAAAAGTAGACACTATCATCATCGGTGGTGGTATGGCTTATACATTCCTAAAGGCTCAGGGCTATCAGATAGGAAATTCCCTATTGGAAGCTGACAGATTGGACTATTCCCTGGAAATGGTTAAGAAGGCAGAAGAAAAGGGCGTTAAGTTCTTACTTCCAGTTGATAACAGAGTGGCTGACAAGTTTGATGCCAATGCAGAAGCAGTAATCACTGAGGATCAGAATGTTCCTGAAGGATATCTTGCTCTTGATATCGGACCAAAGTCAGAAAAGCTGTTTGCAGATGCTGTAAAGGGTGCTAAGACAGTTATTTGGAACGGACCTATGGGAGTTGCCGAATTCAAGAATTTTGCTTCAGGTACTGTAGCAGTGGCTCAGGCTATGGCAGATTCCGACGCAACAACTGTAATCGGCGGCGGGGACAGTGCGGCTGCTGTTAACAACCTTGGTTTCGGAGACAAGATGACTCACATATCAACAGGCGGCGGAGCTTCTCTGGAGTTCCTTGAAGGAAAAGAACTTCCCGGAATCGCTGCATTGAATGACAAATAAAGAAGAATTCTGATATAGAGAATATAAGGTCAAAGTAATAAGGGCTTGGAGGAGGTATTCTGAGCCCTTTCTTAAATTTAAATCTGAGGAGGGTTTGTAATGAGAAAAGCAATAATTGCTGGGAACTGGAAAATGCATAATACTATAGATCAGGCAGTAAAGGCTGTTGAGGAATTAAAGCCTCTTGTAAAGGATGCAAAGTGTGAGGTGGTAGTTTGTCCTACATTTGTATGCCTTGATGCAGTTAAAAAGGCTGCGGCCGGCAGCAATATAAAGGTTGGTGCACAGAACGTGTACTTTGAAGAAAAGGGA
>JAUZPH010000038.1 GCA_030706065.1 Bacillota bacterium
AGATGTCTGAGGTATGTGCTGAAAAAGGCTATTGACAAGTACCGCGTAACGCCATAAAATTGTAATGTGAATTTTGACTGAATATAGCTGCATTTGGCAATGAGTATAAAATGTAACACTGATTGCTGCTATAAGTTTATTAGGTGAAAGGAGTGTCTGTAATGTTCGCTGCAAATTATGAGGTGAAGGACAACTAAATATTTATATTTTAAGACAACCATAGGCCTAATACTATTCAGAGGCACGATTTTGGTTATCGTGTTTTTTTATTGCCTTTTACAGGCAGGTAGTATACCGTGGGTTGTTGATCCACGGAATTTTTATGCACTTTTAAAATAGTAGTTGAATTTGAAGGAAGAAAAGAAGTATTGAATAATCGATATAAAAATTGATGCTGTAATTCAGAGCCTGATGGAATTTGAACGTAATAAAATCATAGCAACACTAAAACCGGTGATGACCTGGAAGGGTTGACGGAATAGTGGTAATTGAAAATAGTGCTGTACATGAAAGAGGTGGATTTAATGTTTATTCAGGATACCGTAAAAACTTATAAGGGACTTCCGGGAAGCGTATACATAATATTTGTTGCAAGAGTTGTAAACTGCCTGGGGAATTTCGTTTATCCCTTTATGACTTTACTCTTAACCGCCAAGGTTGGAATGAGCGAAAAGCAAGCGGGTTTCTTCCTTCTTGCTGGTTATCTTGTTGGGATTCCGGGGTCCATATTGGGAGGAAAAATAACGGATATTATAGGCAGAAAGAAGATTATGCTGCTGTCTATGACTTTGTCTGCACTATGCCTGGTTCCCTGTGCCTTTTTTGTCCTTTCTACAGAATATATAAAGCTCGTTCCATATTTGCTTATAGCTGCTGGCCTTTTTAATAGTATCGGGGGGCCCGCCGGTGGAGCCATGATGAATGACCTTACATCACCATTAAATAGACAGGCTGCCTTCTCGCTGCTATATTTGGGAATCAACTTCGGTACCGCTTTGGGCTCCGTTATCGCAGGCTTTTTATTTAGAAATCATATGCAGCTTTTATTTCTGGGTGATGCAGCTACTACTATCGGTGCTGCAGCACTTTTACTTTTATATGTTAAAGAAACCAAGCCGGCCAAAGAAGAATTGAAGGCAAGGTTAAAGGGCCGTGAGGGTGAGGAAGCCGAAAAAGGAGGAGTACTTGCAGCATTATTAAGAAGGCCCGCGCTTATAATATTCAGTTTAGTGAACAGCATGTACTCCTTTATGTATGCCCAGACTAATTTTAGTATGCCGCTGCAATCTACAGCTCTCTTCGGACAGGAACTGGGGCCAAGGTACTTCGGTACTTTTAACTTGGTGAACTGCCTGATGGTTATTTTCTTTACTACCGCTATTAGTGTAATAACCAGGAAAAGAAAACCGATTTATAATATAGCCTCTTCCGGCCTCTTCTTTGCCTTCGGCTTTGGAATGCTATTTTTTGTAAAGTCCTTTTCTATGTTCGTAGTATCTACAATCATCTGGACAATCGGAGAAATAATAAATGCTGTAAATGTCGGTGTTTACATTGCAAACCATACTCCAATCACCCATCGTGGAAGATTTAATTCAATTACCGGTATTATCAACGGAATCGGAGGAGCCATATCACCATATATAGCAGGCGGTTTTATCGCAGTGCACGGAGTAACCAATATATGGCCGATAATATTTGCCATTGGCATGTCTGCATCCTTCTTTATGCTTATGCTGGGTATAGTGGAGAATAAAAAGGCTGCAGAAATACACTCTGAGGTATTAGGAAGCGATTTGTAGGATATATTGTTCTATAGTAAAGAAGGCACCCTGTTTTAGGGTGCCTTTTAACATGTCAAGCTTCAATTTAAAAGTGAGTTTTCCCAGAGGGTTTTAGCTGCCAAACCGGGATTATAGTATTCCGAAATATTCTGTTATCCATTCTGTAAACACCTCCAACTTGATTAGTATTATAATAGAAAGTTTTTAAAAGACATATTGACTCTCCCATTGCTGGAAGGTTTATACTATTAATTAAGAGGTTGGGAGGAGGAACAGCATGTTAAAGATAGGTAAAGTTGCCGGCTTTTGTGGTGTGTCTGTAAAAACATTGAGATACTATGACGAGAGAGATTTATTAAATTCAAATTATATTGATCCCTGCACAAAATACCGTTTTTATGATGAGGAGCAGCTTAAAAAATTAGTATGGATACTGGATTTAAGGGATATTGGGTTTTGTTTGGTATAGGAAGATATGATAGGGGGATATATATGAACGGCAGTAACGGACAATGTATTAAAATTAGTGATTCGAATTTATTTTATTCTATAACCGGAGAGGGCGAACCATTGGTTTTTATTCACGGGAATTTTAACGATTCTCGTATTTGGACAAATCAGATAGAGACCTTTTCAAAGCAGTATAAGGTGATATGTTATGATATGAGAGGATATGGCAAATCTGATACACCTGTGTCCGCCTTTTCCCAATTTGAGGATTTGAAAGTCCTCTTGGACTCCCTTGGAAATAGAAAGGTGACATTGATCGGATCTTCCTCCGGTGGAAGTGTGGCGTTGGATTTTACTTTGAAATACCCGGAGTATGTTAAGGCGTTAGTACTTGCAGCTCCTTCCATAAACGGATGCAGCTATCCTATAAAGCTGATGATAGAAGGAATAAAAAGTGTGTCTGCACTTAAATCCAAAGGGTTTGAGGCTGCCGTCGATAAATTTATCAATAATCCCTTTTGGACATACTTCATTCCTTCGAGAAATAAAGAAAAAGCCAGGGAGCTGGTAGTACAAAATATTAAAACTCGGAAGAATTTTTATAGCTGGAATTTCAAACTGGCTGTACCGTTGAAGCCTTATGCCAGCAAAAGGCTGAATGAAATTAAGGTGCCTGTACTTATAGTTCTCTCCGATAAGGATGCACCCTTTAACATGAAGGTGGCAGCATATATAAATGAAGGAATAATAAACTCAAAAAAGGTTATTATTTCTGATTGCGGACATTTACCTTTTGTAGAAAAGCCTGAAGAGTTCAATAAAATCGTACTGGATTTTTTAGAGAAGTGTGAAATCCTTTTATAAAGCAGGTTTTCAAAGGCTCGGAAGTTTTGAAGTCTCGGTGGCTTATACCGGCTGGCTGCGGCTCTGTGAGACGGCTCAAGGCTGAAGAAGAAGCTGAATGCCTTAATAAAGCATCTTTTAAAAGAAAACGGACTGCATATGGCCATGTATTACTCGGATCCTCAAGGTCCTATTTCAATAAGACTAGAAGAAATAATGAATTCCGGGATTTTGAGCAAAATGAAGGACAACCTCTTCTGTATTGGAGTCGAATCAATGGAAAAGACATTAAGGTTTAAAAGAACATATCTCTTAGCCTGATGATTTGAGTGTGAAATATTGAAGAAATAACATCAAATACTCAAACATTAACATGTGACGGACTATTGTTATGTTGTAAATCAGTGGTATTAACTACATGAGGGTACGGTTGTACTCTTATTCATAGAAATATACTTAAAGCTGAAGAATAACATAAGTATTTTATTCTTCATGAAAATAATCTACTTATTATTCCAGCTGTCAACCACTTTTAATTTTAACTTTTAATTCATTCCACCTTGTATAATAGTAAAATATACTGCAATATATTAAGATAAGAAATTATCTGATTTGCATCTGGAGGAGTATTTATGAATAAGGATTTGGTTATTGTTTTGGCACCGGACTCTTTTAAAGAGAGCATGACAGCAAAGGAAGCCTGTGAGGCCATGGAAAGAGGAATAAAAAAGGTCAATGATAAAATTACCTGCATTCATGTACCCATGGCTGACGGAGGAGAAGGAACAATGCAGTCGCTGGTGGATGCAACGGAAGGAAATATATATTCTTTGATGGTAGTTGGCCCTCTGGGAAATGAGGTTGAGGCGCAGTATGGCATACTTGGCGATAATGAGACAGGAATAATGGAAATGGCCAGTGCCAGCGGAATTCACCTTGTACCTGCAGAAAAAAGGAATCCCCTTATCACAACCACCTATGGAACTGGACAGCTTATCAGGGCATGCCTGGAGCATGGAGTAAAAAGATTGTTGATAGGCATTGGCGGAAGCGCCACCAATGACGGCGGGGCAGGAGTCGTGCAGGCATTGGGCGGCAGATTGCTGGACTGTGATGGAAAAGAGCTTAGCTATGGCGGTGGTGAATTGGGAAAGCTGGCCAGGATTGATATGACGTGTTTTGATACAAGATTAAAGGATGTTATTGTAGAGGTAGCCTGTGATGTAACAAATCCCCTTTGCGGAGAAAGAGGGGCTTCCAATGTATTTGGACCTCAAAAGGGAGCAACACCGGAAATGATAAAGGTACTGGATGAGAGCTTAAAGCATTATGCATGCCTTATCAAGGAGCAGCTTGGAAAGGATGTTCTTGAGGTTCCCGGAGCCGGAGCTGCCGGCGGGCTGGGAGCCGGTCTCATGGCATTTGTGAATGGCAGCTTGAAGAAAGGCATTGAAATGGTAATAGAGTATTCCGGCCTTGAGGAAAAGGTTAAAAATGCCGACATGGTCTGGACAGGAGAGGGAAGCATAGATTTTCAGACGCAGTACGGAAAGACTCCTTTAGGCGTTGCAATGGTGGCGAAGAAATACAATAAGCCTGTAATAGCTCTGGCAGGCAGAGTTGGCGAAGACATAGACGTATTGTATGAAAAGGGAATCGATTCGATTTTCGGTATAATGAAGGGGGTAACCCCTCTAGAAGAAGCGTTGGCAAGAGGCAGGGAAAATATAGAAAAGACAGCGGAAAATATTATTAGGTTAATAAATGTAATATAGAAAACGGTAATCCGTATAGGCTCTTCTATACGGATTACATTTTTTGTTATATAAAATCATCACATTGAATTGGAAAATCATTAAACAGCCTTATTCATACTTGGCAACTAATAATATCCGTCTGCCGGACAAGATAAGTTTCAACTTCTTGAACCGGCCTGCCAAGCAAAAAACCTTGTATATCATCACACTTTGCATCCTTCAGGTAGTCCAATTGTTCTTGAGTCTCCACTCCTTCAGCTACAACACTTATATTCATATTGTGCACAAGAGCGATTATTGGCTTCACAATATCATTTTTATTATCACTGTTATCTATGTTTCTTATGAAGGACTTATCTATTTTTAAGGTGTCAATAGGCAGCTGCTGCAGATAACTAAGAGATGAGTAGCCTGTCCCAAAGTCATCCAATGAAATTCTGACTCCCAGACTTTTCAGTTCATTGAAAATAGAAATTGCATTCTCAAAGGAATCAATAAACACGCCTTCTGTAATTTCCAATTCAAGATATTCAGCATTAAAGCCTGTTTCTAAAAGCACTTCCTTAATCATTTCTACAAACCCGGAACTTTTGAATTGGATAGGTGAAATATTTACCGAGATTATTCCCAAGTAATTAAAATCCCGCTGAAGCTCGGAGAATTTTAAGCAGGCCATTTTTAAAACCCATCTGCCTATGGTATTAATGTAGCCGGTTTCTTCAGCTAACGGAATAAAATCCATTGGCTGAACGATACCTATATCACGGCTCTGCCAGCGGATAAGAGCTTCAAAGCCGCTTATGCCGTTATCCCTCAGTGAGAATTTCGGCTGATATACAAGGTAGAATTCATCGTTTTCTATGGCGGAAAGTAATCTGTTTTCAATGTCTACCTTTTTCATAAGTTCTATTTCCATTGCCTTGTTAAATAATTTATAGCTGTTCTTTCCGGTTTCTTTTGCCCTGTACATTGCAGTATCGGCATTTCTCAGCAGTTCATCAATCCTCTTTCCATCTTCAGGGAAAATAGATATGCCGAAGCTTGCACTGACAATGAATCTGTTGCTTTTAAGCTTAACAGGCTTTTTCAGTGAATTCATAAGCCTTTGAATAAAAACTTCTACTTCCTGAACCTTGGAATATCCTTGAACAATTACTGCAAATTCATCTCCGCCAAGCCTTCCAAGAACATTTGGTTCCTTGACGACATACTTGAATCTGCTGGCAACTTCTTTTATCAATATATCTCCGAAATAATGGCCCATGCTGTCATTGACCTTCTTAAAGTTATCCAGGTCAATAAAAACCACGTAGACTTGGAAGCCGTCTTCATCAGCGGCGGCCAGAGCCTTGCGCAATTTATCCAAAAAGCACCTTCTGTTCGGGAGCCCGGTGAGATAATCACAGAAGGCAAGCTTTTGCATACGTTCTTCCTTCTCTTTTAATGGAGTTATATCAGTATAGGCTCCGACTATCATGTGCGGTGTTCCATCTTTATGAAACAGGGCTTTAATCCGCACTCTGATCCATAAGTAATCACCCTTTTTTGTTCTCATTCTATACTCGTCTTCGTGATAATCTATTCTGTGCTCCAGATAGTCCTCGTATCTGATTTGGGCTGAATTTCGATCTTTTTTATGTATAAGCTCGCTCCAATGCTTCATACTAAGGATCTCATCATCAGTATAACCAAGTACATTAAACCACCATTGGGAAAAAACCTGTTTGTCCTTGTCTATATCATAACTCCATATTCCATCGTTTGTGGATTCCGAGACTAGTTTATATATATCCTGGTGCAGAGCTATGATTTCGGCGTTTTTGGCGTTTATGTCTTCTATATGTTTCAGGTTTCTTCTTTGCCTCTCCATAAACATGTTATTAATAACAACCACCATAGCTAATGCCACTAAATAAATACCCATCCTGGCAACATAATCGGAGGCATCCAGTTGAACGAACATTACGGGGTGTGCTGCCCACAGGTAAATTTCAATTGAAATGGCTGCGGCGGTACTATATATCATTACGGTTTTGTCTACAGAAACAATGGCGCTGATTAAGCATATAAAGGAAATTGACCATACTGTGAGTCCTCCATTGGTTTGAAAGCTCAAAAGAATAGTGATAACTATTGCTGCAAAGATCAGTGATAAAATATGTGTTATGAGCCTGGGGGACAGTTTTGAGTTTCTAAGGTAAAGTGATACAAGTCCCAGGATAACAAGGAAGATACTGTATATGGTTATTATGTATATTTTTTGATCGGTAAAAAATGCGCGGGAAACGAAATTTACTACGGAACCGCTGAAGGTTCCTATAGTAACAAATCTGGCCAGTATCCTATTGGAATCCTTCGTTATGTTCACAATATCTTTTTCACTTTGTTTATTCATGTGAAGCCTCATTTACATCCCCTGCCTTTTCCCGGTGTTACCTATTAACTTTTATAGATATTGAATCACTATGTTTTAAAGTCTTTAATTACAGATTTCCGTGTTTAAAACCCTATATAAAGCAAAAATTCCAGTACATTAATAATTAATATAATTTAATTATAATATATATTATATCATAAGTACCAATGGATGTTAACGATGTTCAAATGTAGATTTGTGATCAAGGTGTATATATTTTGAGAAACGTCTTTTTTATCATAGGTACTGCATACTCTGTGAAGTCAACGATGTGTAAAATGCTGGCCGATAGATTTGACTTATATCATGTGGTGAGAAATATCATTCGGATTTGGTAAATAAAGTTGCAGGTTTTATAGGAATGGAAACTGCCGAAACTATGAAGGACCTCGGAAAAGATATACGCATTATTCAGTTGGATCCAAGGGCATTGCTGGAGGCCTTTGATAAGGAAACCACTGATATAATGGATAAGGGGATGGTAAGATGTGGGATAAAACTTCATCTCAGCGAAAACGTGTAAGCCTTTAGTAGAGAAGAAAAGGTGACTGAAGTAGTTATGGACAAGGGCAGCTATAAGGCTGATATGGTGATAATCTGTACAGGGGTCAGGCCCAAGTTTTAGCAAATTGTACCACATAGGACCGATTAGACGAAAGTATAATGCCAAGGAAAAATATCATAAAGCAACAAGGGCATTACCCGCTGAATAGCAATGCCCTACCCCACTCCTAATAAATTCTTTGCAACTGTTACCGCTTCTTCGGCGCTTGAGGAGTACCCGTCAGCTCCAACTTCCTTCCAAAGGCTTCTATCAAGGTTAAAAGGCGCACCTCCTACCATAATCTTTACTTCCCGGCAGCCTTCTTCTCTTTTTACTGCAGTAATCAAATCCCTCACGGCATTCACATGGTAGTCCATAGTGGCTGAAACAGCTAAAATACCTGCATGCTTCTCCTCCAGAGTTTTTATAATACTCTGAGTTGGCAGATTGCTGCCCAGAAAATAGGTTTTAAAGCCCGCCATTTCCAAAAGATCTGAAACCATGCGTAATCCGATATTATGGAGTTCCCCATTCACAGAAACCAAGATAACGTTATAGGGATATCTTGTCTGGTTATTCAAGTAGCTATACAACTGATTCATAACAGTAATAGTAAAATTCGAAAAATAATGTTCCGAAGCTACATCAAGCTGACCGGATTCCCATAGTGCTCCTATCTGCTTTAAGGCATGTTCGAATACATGGAGATACAAATCCTCGATTTTTATTCCTTTTTTTATTTCATTCATGATAAGACTGTTTGCAGTCTGCTTATCCCCACTTAACACCAGCTCCATATAGTGCCTGGCTAAGAATTTCATATCCTCTTTAGAATATTCATAGTTTACGCCTGCAGTGAGCTGTGAGTCTCTGGATACGTTTATTACATCATTTCTACCCAGTAAATAGTCCATAGTTACTCCAAAATAATCTGCCAGCATGTGTAAAACTCTTTCATCCGGAAATCGGGTACCCTGCTCATAGTTTGCTATAGTGGTCTGAGCCACTCCAAGTTCCCCTGCTAAAATCTTCTGTGAGATTTTTCGGCTTTTTCTAAGTTCTTTTAACCTAAACGCAAGACCACTCATAATGTTCACCCTTACCCTTTACTTATTAGTTACACTTTATCACATTATGTGTATTTATTCCACAAAAAAGTATAATTTACTTGAAATATCACAATACGTGTATTATTATGGATATAAGTACTCATTTTGAAATATTATGTCTTATCAGTACACAATTTGTATTAAATTCTGGGGGTGTCAATATGAAATGGCTTGGAAATTTAAAAATTTCACTAAAATTATCATTTTCCTTCATAACAGTAGCCCTTTTCATTGCCATAGTTGGTTTCATCGGACTGACCAACGTGGAGAAAATTAATTCAAAGGTTGAATCTATCTATAAATTGGATCTTATTGCGGTAAAGTCTATAAGTCAAATAAATGAAAACTTTCTTAAGGTTCAAGGCAATATTATACATATGTTATATGAAGAGGATGATTCAGAAGTTCAAAAATATCTATCCGAAATTGCCAGCGCTACAAATAAAAACAACGAGCTGTTGGCTGAGTACGAAAGTACTATTACACTGGAAGAGGACAGGAAAAGGTTTGCTGAGCTCAATAATCTGCTGAAAGAATACAGAGCCTCCCGTGATAATTTAGTAACTCTGATAAAGGACAATAAAAGTGCAGATGCCATTGCAGCCTTCAGCAGCTTTGATTCTCTGCAGCAATCCCTGAGCAGGACTTTGAATGATTACGTGGACTTTAACGTAAACCTTGCAAAAGCTGATTATGAAGAAAGTATGGCCTTGCATTCCTCTTCAAAGATAACGGTAATTGCAGCTGTTATTACAGGCTTTGCCTTAGCTCTGATCCTTGGTTTACTGATGTCAGGAACCATTTCAAGAAAAATAAAAAGGGTTTTAAAGTTCTCCGAGGCTTTGGGAAAGGGTGATTTGACTTCTACCATTGAGATTAATTCCATGGATGAGATAGGTGTTTTATCTGCAGCCCTTAATAATTCTGTTATAAATGTAAGAAACCTGGTCCAGGATATAATAAACAGTGCGGAGACCTTAAGCGCCTCCAGCGAAGAGCTTTCCGCTGCAGCAGAGGAAGTAAGTTCAAGCATAGAAGCTGTAAATGAGTCATCCCTTCAAGTGTCCGCAGGGGCACAGGATCTGAGTTCAGCCACGGAAGAGGTCGGAACCCTTGCAGGTGATATTGCCCTTGCGTCCGCCTCTTTAGCAGAAAAAGCCAAGATCACCTCTATATCGGTCACTGAGATAAAACAAAGGGTAATTAACATAAAAAGCACAGCGACCGAAAGCATTCAAGCCGGGAACAAACTTTACGAAGAAAAAAGGCTGAATATTCTTAAATCCATTGAAGAAGGCAAGGTAGTAAATGACGTAAAAATAATGGCAGATTCCATTGCGAGTATAGCCGCTCAAACAAATCTTCTTTCGCTGAATGCAGCAATTGAGGCCGCTCAGGCTGGAGACCGCGGAAGAGGCTTTGCGATAGTGGCAGATGAAATACGAAAACTTGCGGATCAATCCTCAAAAACAGTTTCAGATATTCAAAGGGTTGTAGATCAGGTAAGGAAAGCCTTTTTCAATCTTTCAAAAAGCGGACAGGAAGTTCTTGATTACATTTATAGTAATGTTCAGCCAAACTACGAACTTCTTATGGATATAGGTATTCAGTATGACAAGGATGCTGAATTTATACATTCGGTATCACAGGATATTGCAGTTTCTTCAAGGCATATTAATGAGAATATCGAGAATGTAAGCAGCGTACTTCAAAACGTTTCAGGCACAGCGGAAGAATCTGCAGCCAGCTCGGAGGAAATAATGAGCAGTATATCTGAAGTAAGCATGGCCATTTCCGGGGTTGCAGAATCAGCGCAAAGCCAGTCGGAGTTAGCTCAAATGTTGACAAGTATTGTACAAAAGTTCAGGGTTTAGCTGTAGAGTTTTATTGAAAATTATTCCTCATATCTATCTAAGCCTCTTAATTTCACTTTGATATTTGTATAAGCTGGATATTGTGGTAAAATTAAATAGGAGAGGAGGAGTGCAAATGAAACAAAAAAGATTTGGATTATATTTAGGAATTTTAGTCTGTTTAGCAATTATAATCTGTATTGTGTTTATATTTTCAAATAAAGGCGGAAATACTGCTAAAAACGAAAATACTACTAAGAACGGAGAAACAGCTAAGAACGGAAACACTACAAAAGACGTAAACGCAGCAAAAATCATCACCACAAATCAGACCGGCATCCAGGATGGCTACAACTATGAGCTTTGGAAAGATAATGGGACCACAAGTATGACTCTCAACAGCGGCGGCGCCTTCAGCTGCTCCTGGAGTAACATGAACAATGCGTTGTTCCGTAAGGGCAAGAAATTCGACGAGACCCAGACATACCAGCAGCTTGGAAACATATCATTAAACTATGCTGCAAACTACAAGCCAAACGGAAATTCATATTTGGCTGTATATGGATGGACCAGTAACCCTCTAGTGGAATTTTACATAGTGGACAGCTGGGGAAGCTGGCGTCCGCCGGGAGCAGTACCAAAGGGCACCATTACCGTTGACGGGGGGACCTATGACATATATGAGACCACCCGTACCGACCAGCCTTCCATTAAAGGCAATGCAACCTTTGAGCAGTACTGGAGTGTACGCCAGGAGAAACGTACAAGCGGAACCATATCTATCAGCGAACACTTTAAGAAGTGGGAGAGCATGGGAATGAAAATGGGCAAGATGTATGAAGTTTCTCTTGTTGTAGAGGGATATCAAAGCAGCGGTACTGCTGATGTGACCAGTAACACGCTTACTATCGGCGGCAGCAAGTAGCTGTCTTTCAGTCATCTCCAAGGACCTCGTTAGTGTAATATTCCGTTTTACGGAAGCAAATCATAATTGAATATATGTATGCAAAAAGCACCTCTTCCTGTCAATAAGCCAGGAAGAGGTGCTTTTACTGTCATACCGGTATTACCACATGCCATTACCGTCGTAGTAACCTGGACGATCCAATAATAAATCCTCGTAACTGCATAAATTATTATTTAAGGCATTTCTTCTTAATACTAAATACAGCTCCGCATTTGTAGCATTTTCGTAAGGCATAACAAATAGCACGCCTATACCGCAGGCTAATACGCCTAATAGATACCAGCCAATAAAAGATAAGTCTAAAACAAACATATCAAATTTATGCCCCATAGTCATCTCATTACTTAGAGCAATGGCTTCTCTGGCTCCGATATTTGGATTTTCGGCAAGAATATAGGGTACCATTCTGTATGCATAGGATTTAACTATACCTGGTATAATCAGCAGCAGGCTCCAAAGGAAAATATAAATCTTCATTAATAGCATTGAGGATACTATTCCCGTATAGTTTCGGCCATTAAAACCAAAACTGAAGCATCCTTTATTGTTTCTATATTGTGCAGATTGAACAAAATATCTTCTTCCTCCTACCTCCAGGCAGTATCCGATGAATATGCGCAGAGCCAGTACTACTATGAACCCTGTTAGTAACGTCGGGAAAAGCCACCAGCCTATAAGGCTGTTATTATGAATATTTACATAGATTGAGTCTCTCGAATTCCCGGAGTGAGAACCACCTCCGCCACTCCATCCGTTATTACCTCCTGCCAGGGCAATCACGATACTAACCCCGAAGGCGCTCCAATAAATTTGTCTTAATAAAGCTTTAGCTCTGTCTTTTAATTCTACTCTCGACCACATATATAACCCCCGCTTATTTAATTTATTGCTAATGCTGAACTTATATCTCAAAATATACTAGTAAGTAATTAATATAAGTATATTATATAGTATGCTATACAATATAACAAGTTAGACTGAAACGTATATATACCTATGGTGATTATATTTGCCTTCCAGGTAGATACAAGCTCTCTATAGCATTCAATTGCTCCTTTTTTCTTATGATTTCAAAACCAAGGTGCGTGCCTTTTGAAGAGAGCTAGATATGCTAAAACTTATTGATGAAAATGATGTAATAAAATTGAAATTCAGATGATATAACAGACAGGAACTGCAAATATAATTAAAGATGGGTGATCTGTTGAAAAGACTAAAAATAACTAATAGGACAACCTATAAAAGTGTGCTAAAATATATCTGGTGAAGGTTTTTAAAACCGAATACCGGCTTAAGGGAACAATCCTTTTCTGTATGAAGCAGAATAAATAAAAACTGAAAGACACAAATGGTGAAATCAATGCCTTAAAGTGGCAGGTTCACAAGGAGGAATAATATGAGCAAATTATATTTCAGGTACGGTGCAATGAACTGTGGCAAGTCAACAAATCTTCTTCAAGCCGCATATAACTACGAAGAAAGAGGGATGAACGTTCTAATTTTGAAGCCACAAATAGACACAAAAGGTAATGATAAAATTATTTCAAGATTAGATGTGAAGAGAAAGGTTGATCACCTTATACATCCCTCAACAAACATATTTTGTTTGATAAATAGTGTTCTGGAAACGGAAAAAGTAAAAAAGCCCATAGATTGTATTTTAATAGATGAGGCCCAATTTCTAAAATCGGAACAGGTTGACCAGTTGATGCAGATAGTAGTTAAGCTAAATATCCCGGTAATATGCTATGGCTTAAGAACTGATTTTAAGACAAATGGATTTGAAGGCAGCACAAGACTCCTGCAGCTAGCCCATACCATTGAAGAACTGAAAACCATTTGCAGATGCGGCAAGAAGGCATTGTTTAATGCCAGGAAGGTAAATGGCGAGTTTACTCTCAAGGGTGAACAGGTTGCTATAGATATGGAAAACAATATTGAATACGAATCCTTGTGTGCCGATTGTTACTATAAAATTTTAAAATAGGTATTTATCGATCCTTGGAAATTCTTATATCCCTGGTAGCTGCGGTGTTACTTTCTTTATATATGCGGAGTAATAACTCCAGAGCATCTATATGATTACAAAATGATAGATTGGAAGGAGTGTCCCTTCATAGCTCCAAAAGATGGGAAGGGACACTCCTTCTTTTATCATGTGAGGAGTATCCCTTCCCGATAACTGATATTGCTAAGCCAGTTACTTATCATCCTTTAACAAGTCCTTAAACTGCTGCTTGTTTTCTTCAGATAAATTATCCGATAGAAAATTACGGTCTTTGACCTGCATCTCCCTGTATTCCTCCATTACTCTTTTGACTGTCCGGACTATTTCTTCCTTTAATTCTCTGGCAGACAACAACCCAGCACCTTTGCTTCTGATGATAATCTGCTCCAGGTTATCGGAGGTTGCCACTGTTATTTCATAGGCCTCCCGGTTCTTATGGACAAACTTCTCGATATATTGATCTGCTGTCTCCGCTTCCCTGGTATAAACCACATGAATGTTGTGATAATCAAATATCTCGGTTGGATGCCCCTGCACACGGTAGGCATCAAAGACCACAATAATATGCTTTTTTACTATACTCTGATAGTTGCACAGGAGATCCAGCAATTTTGTGCGGGCGGCATCAATATTGGTATCCACCAGTTCCTTTAATTCCTGCCAGGCAAAGATTATATTGTAGCCATCCACCAGCAGGTACTGATCTTTTGACTTAAGTTCATTAAGTGTATAGTTAAC
>JAUZPH010000380.1 GCA_030706065.1 Bacillota bacterium
ATTGGTACAATGTTGAGTTAATGACACAGCATGCATTTTGGAACAAGCATCATCTCGGATGTGACGAACATTACCTGGTGCATAAGCTGCGCCAGGATAAGGACTATCTTCCGGAGTTGAGCAGAATAGCTGTAAAGGATGAACAGGTAATTGGATTTATAATGTATTCAAAGGCACGGGTTGTTGATGGCGCAGATACACATGAAATTATAACTTTCGGGCCTCTTTGTGTGGAGCCTGAATGGCAGAGATGCGGAGTTGGGGAGCTGTTATTAAGGGAAACAATGAGCCTGGCTGCAGATAAAGGTTATAAAGGGATTGTAATTTTTGGAGAACCGGGTTACTATCCTCGAATAGGATTTAAAACTTGTGACAATCTTAATATTACAACTGCTGATGGTAAAAACTTTGATGCATTTATGGGAATTGAATTAGCGGAAGGCAGTATGAAAGGCATAAAAGGAAAATTCTACGAATCAGAGGTTTTTGAAAATCTCCCAAAGGAAGAAGTGGAAATATATAATGAAAAATTTCCACAACTTAAAAAATTAAGATTTCCGGGACAATGGGATTAATTAAATATCTAATTTTGAATAATAAAGGAAACACATAAGACAGAGTAGTAAATATTAATCACTAGTGTGGTATGGGGTTTTTAACCTGGATATTATAACTTTATGTAGAATTATGATAATATGTAATGCCTGGATTAGCTAAACAAGGGAGGTTAAAATTATGGAACGAGCAGAAATTTGCAAGCACATAGATGATGGAGCAAACTTCTATCTACAGCTATTGGGGACTGCAAAGCATATGGAGTATACCGATAATGGATATTATTCCATCATCAAACCTAAAGTTGGACAAGAAGGAGGAACGTCTCTGTTCAATATTAGGCTGGACCATTTGTCAGATGAACAGCTGGAAGAAAAGGTTAATGAAATAAAAAAATTAAACTTACATACATGGTGGGGTTTCGGCTTATCGGAAAAGATGCTTAATGCCGTATTTGGTGAGAACAGACCTATACTGGCGACAGAAACCAATGACGAAGAAGGATGTATGGCATTGTTATATGATGAAAAACCTGAATATCAGGAAATAAATATGACTATAACGGTAAAGAAGGTGGACAATGCCGAAGACTTTAAGCTGTGGGCAAATATAAGCAATAGAATATTACACGGCGGTTACACGATTATGCATCCGAAAAATCATTACCATCTCAGTGAAGAAGGAGTTATGCCTTGTTATATAGCATATTATTACGGCGAAGCTGCTGCAGTATGTTCAATTATTAATAACAAAGATATAGCATCCCTTGAATTTGTCTGCACTTTGGAAGAATATCGCAAGAAAGGACTTGCAAGAGCTGTTTGTATCACGGCTATTGATGAGGCTTTTAAAAATGGTACTAAAATCATCACACTGAGAGCTTTTCCAAATGCAAAAATGTTGTATAGAGGAATGGGATTTAAGCTTTATTGATTATTATTAATCTGTAAGGGGGACTGCCTTGGAAAAACAGCTGGAAAAGAAAGAAATACTTAAGTTATACTTGTGGACCTTAAGTTATTTCAAACCAAATATGATTCATTTATGTATTCCTTTACTGTTCAACAAACATAGAATAATGGGAAGCAAATAAAACTTATATTAGCTAAAGAAATGGGGGTTATTAGTACATGGGTATTGAATTTAAAAAAGTGAGCAACTTTAGTCGAGGAATACTCTTTGAATTATTGAAAGATGCGTATTCATTTGATTGCAGATATGAACAAAGTTGTAATTCTGATTGGCAAGTTTTTGATAACTTTTTCTTTGACAATTTGCAAATTGCAGATAAGTATGGGTTTATCACAACGCTCAATGATGAAGCCATCGGATTTGTTTCATGGGATCCGAGGAACATGCCTGAGTATGCAGAAATTGGCCATAACTGCATTGTTTCAAAACACAAAGGCAATGGTTATGGCAAAATACAACTTCAAGAAGCGGTCAATAGAATCACCCAAAATGATGTGAGAAAAATCATTGTAACCACGAATGATGACCTAATGCCTGCTCAACGAATGTATGAGAGTGTTGGATTCACAATATATCAAAAAAGGAAGGATCAAAATATCGCAGATTTTGTTGGCGAACACATAGATTATGTATATTTTTTATAGTAAGTTTATGCATTAATAAGGTAATTATGATATGAACATTATAAGCATAATCTACAGTAAACTTAATAAACAATTTTCTTCTCATGCGTATATATCCAAGCTTTACAATATGCTGAACGGTATGGTAAGGTATTACATAATATCCGGTAAAGGGGATTATTCATGAAAACACTTATTTTTAATGGCTCACCTAGAAAACACGGTGATACTATGGCTTTGATAAGTGAATTTATAAATCATTTAGAGGGTGAATCTATGATTGTACATGCATATGATTGTAATATTCAGCCTTGTGTTGATTGCAGATATTGTTGGGAGAATGCTGGCTGTTATATAAATGATGACATGCAGGAGGTTTATAATTATATTCAAGAATGCGATAATATACTGATTGCATCACCGCTGTATTTTTCTGAATTATCAGGACAATTGCTGGCTGTTACAAGCAGATTACAAACATATTTTTGTGCAAGGTTTTTTAGAAAAGTGAAGCCCATCGAGAAAGAAAAAAAGGGCGGAGTCATGATAGTTGGTGGTGGAGATGGAAGTATTGAAAATGCTTATAAAACAGCCTGCAGACTTTTACATCACATGAATGCCGGAGATATTGCTCCAGTTGTTTGCAGTCATAATACTAATAATATTCCAGCTAAAGATGATATAAAAGCATTGGAAAGTTCAAAGAACTTAGCACTTTTTTTAAGAGGTATATTATAAATTTTAAGAATCAGGTTACAACAGCAGCAATGTGCCCTAAGGGTTGTTAATAAAACTTCAAATTCTCCAATCCTATTTTATATACGGGTCAGTTAGTAAATTCGGAGGTAAAAGCATGTCTAAAATGAATAACACGGAAAATGTCAAAGATCAATATAAAGATGACAGTAACTTGTCTATAAGAACTAGACTGCATGAGAAACACAGTACAAATAAGCAGGGTTTTTTCCCCTGGCTTTTTGAAAAATACGAGTTTTCAAAGGGGTACCGCATACTGGAATTAGGATGCGGCAATGGTGCACAATGGGAGAACCGGATTCAGCTGCTGCCCCCTGATTGTATTTTGGTTTTGTCGGATTTTTCGGAAGGCATGGTGAAGATTGTCTGGGAAAAGTATACTGGACTTAAAAATGTACTGGCGGCGAAGGTAGATATTCAGAATATACCCTTTCCCGATGGCTGTTTTGATGTTGTCATTGCAAATCACATGCTGTACCATGTTCCGGATTTGCCCAGGGCTCTTTCCGAGGTCAAAAGGATACTTAAGAGCGGCGGCAAATTCTATTCGGCAACAAACGGAAACGGAGGCATGCGGCCATTTCTGCGCAATGCTTTCAAAAAGGTTAATCCGGAACTGGATTTTTTTACAAGAGACTTTTCTTTTAATCTGCAAAATGGGCAGAAAATGTTAAACCAATACTTTGATGAGGTTCAGAGGTGTGATTATGAAGATTCACTCTCTGTTACAGAAACTCAGGATTTAGTGGACTGGCTAAAATCTACCATTACCATATCAAGCTATTCCGAGGATGACTTGGAGGGCCTGTATGATTATTTTGAGGATATCAGGCTAAAAGAAGGCGCTATTAATATTTCAAAAGAAACCGGATTGTTTATCTCGAGAAAAAGAGACAAGGGGATGTTGTTTATGTCCCGAGAGGGGAGATAATGAAGATAATATCATTAGTCAGCAGTTACAGGTCAAACGGCAATACAATCAGAATTGTTTCATTAATTGAAAATCAGCTTTTATCAATTGCTAGAACGGATGGTATTGGCCTCGAGATTGAAAGAATACAAATAGGGCACAGCGACATAAGGACATGCCTTGGCTGCAGAGCCTGTTTTGATAAAGGAGAAGAGATGTGCCCGCTGAAGGACGATTTGCTGGCAATCAGGGATAAGATATGTCAAGCAGATGGGATATTGGCAGCAAGTCCTGTATATGTGGAAGATGTAAATGGCATAATGAAAAACTGGATAGACCGGATGGCCTTTAACTGCCATAGGCCTGCATTTGCCGGAAAGGCAGCCTATATAGTGA
>JAUZPH010000381.1 GCA_030706065.1 Bacillota bacterium
GAGCTTGTAAAAAAGATATATAAAGAGTATGAAGGGGTATGATTTTATGGGAGCTTTCTTTATTATATTCAGTTGTGTTTTGGCATTGATTTTGTATGTGGCTGGTTTCTTTATACAGGAGATGAGCAGCAAGGGAATCTTTTATGGGGTGAGAATTCCTGTAGGTTATGAAAAGAATGACAGGCTTTTGGAGCTGAAAAGGGAATATAGGAGGAACTTTAATTTAAGTTTTTTGGGCTTGGTCGCAGTATGTGCGGTAATAATGGTTTTTATCAATTATGAATTCTATATATTTATGACCATTGCGGCGGCCATAATCAGTATAGTAGTAATCAATGCAAACTATTATATAATTCATAAAAAGGCCAGGGCCCTAAAAAAGGCGGAAGGCTGGAAGCTTGAGAGCAAAAATGTGGTTGTTGTGGATACAAACTTCAGAAAAAGGGATGAATCAAACAAAAGGCTTGTAGTATCCGGCTGGTGGTTTATCCTTCCGGTATCTATAATAATTATCACTCTAGTAGTTACCATTATAAAATACCCTTCTCTGCCGGACAAAATCCCGACACATCTTAATGAAGTGGGCAAGGCGGATATATGGTCCGACAAAAGCCCAATTACCGCTTTTTCGGGAACCATCATTCAGGCTGTATTAACGTATTTCCTCTATTGGGTATATAAGCTGATGGAAAAGACAAAGCAGTCATTGAACGGAGGAAATATTAACAAGGTCAGGCTCAGAAGCAGAAGAATGAGGTATTTGAATTCCGGTTTTATGGTGGCTTTGTCAGCAGTGATTAATATAGTATTCTTTCTTATAAGCCTCCAGATGATGGGAACCCTCAGCTTAACAGGCTTTACTTTCGGATTTATAATGATAGCCATTCTGGTAATGCCGCTTATCTTCATGTTAATGGTGATAGCTGAATCGAAAAAGGACGAGGATACGGAACCTTTGGAAGTGGACAGTAATGGGAAAATGATTATTAACAGGGATGATGATGATTACTATGTTCTGGGGTTCTTCTACTATAACAAAAATGACCCGTCACTATTTGTAGAAAAGAGGGCCGGCATCGGGATGGATTTTAACTATGCAAAGCCCGCGGCAAAAGTAGTAATGGGACTTATTGCAGCTATTCTTATAGGAGTTCTGGTACTGATAGCTTCAATCCCCGGAAGTCTGAAGGAAAGAAAGGTGGATTTGTCCGCTGATTCAATTACAATTCATGGAGTTTGGGGAGTTACCATCAATAAGACTGACATAGAAAAAGTGCAGCTTGAAGATAAGTTCCCAAAAGTGCTGGAGAAAACCAACGGAGCAGATATCGGCAATAAGTACTTTGGCAAACACAGGCTTGAGAGCAGCAGTAATGCATTACTCTATATCGTGGACAGCAGGAAGCCTTTCGTTGCGATTTATATCAGGGATCAAAGGCTTATCCTAATAAATTTTTCAGATGACAGCAAGACAAAGAATCTATATGAAGACATTCTGAATACAATGAATCTTAAATAATAAAGAGGGTGAGGCTGTGGAAGATAAAGGAAGAGAAAGGGCGCTAAGTATTAAGATTATAATTATGCTGGCAGTATATATTGGCGTAATTACCGATGCTGCTATTTTACTCAATATGGAGGAAACATGGAATGCTGTTTTATGGTTTGTAATAGTGATAGCCGGACTGGTAATCCTTTTTACCTACCACTCAAGACATGTAGCCTTTATATGCAAAAGCTGCGGATCGAGATTTGAAATTACTCCGCTTAAGGATTTTTTATCCCCGCATTCTACAAGGAGCCATTATCTGAAATGCCCGCAGTGCGGGAAGAGGGCTTGGGACAAGGTTGTCCCAAAATAACAGGCAATTCCTAAGCTAATTAATCGGAACCTGAAGCATATGAAAAACTCAAAATTCCTCTGCAGCTTTAAACTGCAGAGGAATTTTATTTTGAGAATCTGTTAATTCTTATATCCGGTTAAATACCTTCAAGCTCATGAAAAGTAAAGAATTATTGAGGAAAACTATTATGTAATTGGTTCCAGAGGCTGAAAGGTACACTTTTTGAGATATTGACAAGCAAAAAGAAAAAGAGTATAACTAAACTGACTAGTCAGTACAATAAATCAAATAAATTATACTGATAGGTATGGGAAAGACATTAATATTTTACAAGGATGAGGTGATAGTATGAATTTCATGAAAGTGGCCGGAAGAGATGTATCCAATATCTTTAAGAACCGGTTCATTCGGGTATCTGTCGTTGCAATCATTATCGTTCCTCTTTTATACAGCCTGCTTTACCTCGCAGCATTTTGGGACCCATACAGTAAGCTGCAGTACCTGCCGGTGGCAGTTGTAAATCTGGACACAGGGGCTGTTCAGGATGGGAAGGAAGTAAGCTTTGGAAAGGATGTTGCGGATAACCTGAAGAAAAACAGTGTTATGGGCTGGAGATTTGTAACCCTGCAGGATGCACAGGAGGGAGTCAAGGGAAGCAAGTATTACGGAATGTTTGTTATTCCCGAGGATTTCTCGAAAAATGCCTTGAGCGCCAAAGATGGAAAGCCTCAAAAGCCCACAATATTATTTCAGGAGAACGAGAAGAAAAATTTCCTTGCAGCACAGATAAACGGTAAAGTGACTCTTGAGCTGCAGAAGGAGATAGCAAAGAGCATATCTGATGAGTATGTGAAGGTGACTTTTGACAGCCTATATGAGGTTAAGGACGGTATGGCTCAGGCTGCAGATGGAAGCTCGCAGCTTAAGGACGGAATCGCACAATTAAATGGACAGGTTCCGGGGATGAAAGACGGAGTCAAGCAGCTATACGATGGCTCTGCAGATTTAACCAATGGACTTGGCCAGGCAAAGAATGGAGCCGTGGCACTGTATGGCGGTGCCGACAGTTTGAATTCCGGCATCGGGGATGCCAAGACCGGTGCGGTACAGCTCAACCAGGGATTGGCACAGATAGATGCCCAAGCACCTGCGCTGACAAGGGGAATTTCGGATCTGTATAATGGTTCCGGAGAACTTTACAATGGAGTAAAGGGTGCCGCAGATGGTGCAGGAAACCTCAATTCGGGAATAAAGCAGTATACCGATAATGCAGTTACTCCGGTAACAAGTGGCATAGGCAATCTGGATACTGCTCTGAACAGCCAGATACTGCCGGGAATTAAACAGGCAGCAGACGGCAGTGCTCTGGTACAAGGCTGTGTAAATGAACTGATTAAAAGTATGACGGATTCTCAAACAGCTCTTAAATCTGTAGTGGATAATCAGCTTATGGCATATATCTCCAATCATCGAGAAGCTCTTCAAGACCCTAATATGCTGAATTTTATTAATTCATTGTCTCAGCTTCAGGCAGCGGCAGGGAGTACGGAAAATCAGCAAAAGATAGAAGCACTCCAAAAGGGTGCAAAGAACCTGAATGATGGGTTAAACCAGGTATATTCGGGTGTTAACGGTGATTTTAAAACAGGATTGGATACTTTGAATGCATCAGTACCGACGGTGAAAAAAGGTGCAACCGATTTGTATAGTGGCAGTACAAGCCTTTCAGCAGGCCTTAACGATGCCGTAAAGGGCTCGGAAAAGCTAAATGAAGGATTAAAACAACTGAATGGATCTGTTCCGGCTCTCACAGGTGGAGTAGACCAGCTTTATGACGGTTCGGGCAGCCTGGTAAATGGGTTGAATCAACTATACAGTGGATCAGGAGAAATGAAAAACAGTATTGCCAAGCCTGAGGAAGTCAAAGGGCTGAAGGCTGATACAAGTAATACAGGTAAAACCTTATTTTCAGGAATCACAGAATTGAGTACCGGCTCAACTCAATTAAAGGATGGGCTTGGAAACTTGAATGGAAAGATGCCTGAGCTTGAGGATGGAACGGCTAAGCTTTTGAAGGGTTCTGCTGAACTTAGTACGAAGCTTAAGGACGGCTCCGACAAAGTTACAGGAAGCCTCAAGAACAGCAGCAGCGATATGGCTGAATTTATTTCAGACCCGCTTATTATTAATTCACAGCCCATAAATCCCGTGAAGGATTACGGCACCGGCTTTACACCATATTTCATACCGCTGTCTCTGTGGGTTGGAGCACTCATGATGTTCTTCGTAATCACAGACAAGGTAGATGAGGACATAAAGGCAGGGCCGGCATCAGTAGTTTTAGGAAAGTTCCTCTCCTATGGA
>JAUZPH010000382.1 GCA_030706065.1 Bacillota bacterium
ATTTTATTGAATTTTATTGAATTTCTTTGTTTATCTCCAATAAATCTCCGATACTGTTTATTACACTGGTATTTCTCTTGATTATAAACAATATCGTTACCAATTTTCAATTTTTCATTATCAATCAAATCTGCCACTACATTACATTGAATGTCACGGATCTTTAGTTGCCATAACTTCTAAAATGCCTTATAATTTTATATACTTATGGATTATTGAGCAAACTAAGTTTATATATTGGATATCTCTAGATATCCAACTTCAACTACAATTTAAACGTGTAGGGGTGTAAAATTTCCTCCTAATGAAGAAATATATATGTTGAAATTTTACACCCGACATAACCGGTTGAAGATTCCGGATTTTGTGACATGTTTAAATTAAGTTTACGTAATGGATATCTATAACACTATCTTATGAAATAAAATTAGAATGGAGACTGAAATAGATGAAATTGAGTAACTCTTTTTTACCGGTGTGTAAAGAGGATCTGGAAAAGGCGGGAATCCAGCAGCTGGATTTCATAGTGGTAAGCGGCGACGCATACGTAGACCATCCCTCCTTTGGAGCGGCGGTGATTGGCAGAGTACTTGAAGCTCAGGGCTTCACTGTAGGTATAATAGCGCAGCCGGACTGGAAAAGTACAGAGGACTTCAAACGGCTTGGAATACCGTCAAAGGGCTTCCTTGTAACATCCGGAAATATAGATTCTATGGTTAATCATTACACTGCTGCAAAGAGAAGACGACATGACGACCTGTACTCGCCTGGAGGAAAATCAGGCTACAGGCCTGATAGAGCCTTGATAGTGTACTGTAACAAAATAAAAGAGGCTTATAAGGATGTTCCCATCATAGTGGGGGGAATTGAAGCCAGCCTCCGAAGATTTGCCCACTATGATTACTGGGATGACAGCGTACGGAGAAGTATACTTATGGATACCAGGGCAGACCTTCTTGTATTTGGCATGGGCGAAAAGATAATTGTACAGATTGCTGATATGATCAGATACGGCGGAGATATAAAAACTCTTACGGGTATCCGCGGAACAGCCTATATAACGAAGAATATAGATGGATTAAGGGATTATGTCACGCTTCCATCCTTTGAAGATGTAAGTGCAGATAAAAAGGCTTACGGCGAAAGCTTCAGGCTGGAAGCTGACGAGCAGGACCCGGTAAGGGGAAAAGGATTGATTCAGAGGCACGGTACTGAATATGTCGTTCAAAACCCTCCACAGGTATCTCTTTCCGTGGAGGAGATGGATGAATACTATAATATTCCCTATGTGAGGGAGTACCACCCCATGTATGAGAAGTTGGGAGGTATTCCGGCTCTCCAGGAGGTTAAGTTTTCCATAACCAGCCACAGAGGCTGCTACGGCTCCTGTTCCTTCTGTGCCTTGACCTTTCATCAGGGGAGAATAATCCAGAACAGAAGTGCGGAATCTGTTATTGAGGAAGCCAAAATTCTAACTACCTCCAAAGATTTTAAAGGCTATATACATGATGTTGGAGGACCTACCGCAAATTTCAGGCACAGAGCTTGTAAAATACAGGAGGAGCGAGGTGCCTGCAAAAACCGTCAGTGCATGTTTCCCGGCCCCTGCAAAAATCTTACAGTGGACCATAGGGAATACCTTGAACTTCTCAGAAAAGTTCGGAAACTGCCAGGGGTAAAAAAGGTGTTTGTCCGCTCAGGAATAAGATACGATTACCTGCTGTATGACAAGAACGAGGAATTCTTCAAGGAGCTATGTGAGTTTCATATCAGCGGCCAGCTAAAAGTAGCCCCTGAGCATATAAGCGACAGGGTTCTCAAACAGATGGGGAAGCCTTCGAGAGAAGTCTATGACAGGTTTGCAAAAAAATACTTTGATATAAATAAAAAGCTTGGCAAAAAACAGTTTCTTGTACCGTATCTTATGTCAAGCCACCCTGGCTCGGATCTGAATGCAGCCATAGAACTGGCATTATATATAAAGGAAATGGGCTATACCCCTGAACAGGTTCAGGACTTTTACCCGACTCCCGGCAGTCTTTCCACTACCATATATTATACCGGCTTCAATCCCTTCACCGGTGAGAAAGTGTATGTGCCGAAATCCCAGCACGAGAAGGATATGCAGAGGGCTCTTCTCCAATACAGGCTTCCTGAAAACTACCGGCTTGTTAGGGAGGCTCTGCTTAAGGCAGAAAGAAGCGACCTTATAGGAAGGGGAAGTAGATGCCTTATCCCGGAATTTCCACCTAAGATGAAAAGCGGCGGTAAAACAAATCACAATAAATCCGATAAAGCTCATTAAATGCTAAAGAGCCGATAGAATCTCTATCGGCTCTTACTGTATTTCATGGTATTCAGTGCATACTGCAGTACCAAAAGCCAAACTGCATCCCCAAGTATACAGTTTGCCAGAAGTTCAACATTAAAGGCCTGCATTACAACCTCCGCTGCCGCAGCAGCAGCTGCCATTACAACAAGCATCAGGCCTTTGTTATTTGCCACCTTTCGTCCAAGGGCCAGTATTCCACCTGCTAATATAAAGGATAGCAGAATAATTTGGATGAATTGTACATAAAACCAGTTTTCAAAATAGATACAATAGCCATACAGTTCCGTCCTCTTGATATAATAATCCAAATTAAAAACAGCAGCCAGATAACATATTACTATCAATACACATGGAATAATTACATAATCGAACCTTATTTTTTCACTCCTGTAGAATATGTAAAAACTGATAAGTGCCGCAATTGGCACAACAGCGGAGTTCAAATGGCTGAAATACTTTAATATGTACAGAAAGATTATATTATCGCAAGAAAATAATACCGCACAAGCTATCAACCTTAAAGCTTCAATTATAAGAACTGATACTGCCAGAGCTTTTATCTTGGCCGGTGCATGCTTACGGGCCGTATATATTGAATTTATACAGACAACCATAAGCAGCATAACTGTCAATATATATATATATGATTTCAGCATAACCTTCTCCCCATGAATTACTCAATATATATTTATTATCTTTCACAGGGAAATATTCGGCTATTTTTCACATCCTTATTCTTAAACTATCCCCAACACTTCTATTCCGCCCTTTTCACACTCTATCATCAGTGGGAAGTCAGGGCCTCTTTCTCCATCAATATCTGTAACTAAATCTTCGTGGCACTCAATTCTGATCCGGCTGGATTTAAAGTATATGAGGGCATTGTTGCCTTCAAGATGTTCTCCCCTCAGTATCTTTATAAGCAGTGCCACAATGTCCTTTATCATGACAGCTTTTACTATTATAATATCTAAAAGGCCGTCACTGAGAGAGGATTTATATGCCAGTTTAAGATTTCCGGCTGTTTGTCCATTAAATATTAACATTAGGTACATGTCACCGTCATATACCACTTCCTCGGACTCAACTTTAATCTTCAAATTCCTAAGGTTCGGTATCTGTTCCAAGCCTTTTATGTAATAGGCCAGCTTACCCATGGTGTTTTTCATATTTACATCGGTCTTTTGGGAAATATCCGTAAAAAGTCCGGTACTGGCAACATTTATAAAATACTTGTTATTAATTTTACCCAAATCCAATCTGCGGGGAGGGCTGTTTAATATTCTCTCACAAGCCGCTTCAACGTCTTGAGGCATCCCGATGAGTTTCGCAAAATCATTTGCCGTTCCCATGGGTAGAACAGCTATAGGAAGTTCTACCTTCATTTCCTTCATGCAGTTTACCGTGTTATCTACGGTCCCATCGCCTCCAGCAATCAGTACATAGGAATATTCATCATCAATATCCTTGAAGGCATCACACAGATCGCATTGGATATCTATCCTGAATGGAATAATCGTATATCCATATTTCTGATGAACCATTATGACCTTGTCAATATCAGTAATAATTGCATTTTCACCGGAATATGGATTGTAAATAAATTTTACCCTCTTCATAATTCTCTCCCACCAAAGTATTTAACATATGTAAATTATACCATAAAAATACTTAAATCCACAAGACAACAAGCCTGTGGATTTAACTTATAGAAATACCTTTGTACAGCAGTGTTACATCTTTGGACTTGCAGGTTCGGAAATATTTTTCAAAGCTGCCTCTGCATTGTCACTTAATATAGGTTCAACAGCCACATCACCCAAAGCCACCATTCCAACAAGCCCGCCGTTC
>JAUZPH010000383.1 GCA_030706065.1 Bacillota bacterium
CTGCTGAATTTCATCATTAATTGTAAATTGTCAATTGTCAATTAAAACGATTATGTATCTTTATCAAACTCAATGTCCGAAGCATTATATCTTAATATGTACTCTCTATATTACATTAATCATTATGAGCCCGCTGATAACCCCGGTCAATACCCCCAGGGTACTTGTTGTTCCGTCCCAGACTCTGCTCGATTCCGGCAGTAATTCACCGCAAACAACATACAGCATAATTCCTGAGGCAATAGCAAGACATGCCCCCAGGGAATTCTGCGAAATTTCTCCGGCGAAGATGCCGAACCATGCCCCCACTGCAGTAGGCAGCGCTGTAATGAATACAAAAGAGAGTATCTTGGATATTCCCACTCTTGAAACCATCAGCGGAGCTGAGACAGCCATCCCTTCAGGTATGTCATGTATGGCAATTATCACACTCATCTTAAGTCCGAGAGTTTTCCCTGCCACAAAACCACAGCCCATGATGACTCCCTCGGGAAGATTATGAAGCATCAGTCCAAGGGCAGTTAACAGCGCTACCTTGTAATGGGTGTTTCCCTTACCTTCCTTGACAGTCATTACGTTATCGATAGCCATAACTATCAGTATTCCTATTATTGAAAATCCAATAGTACCTGAAAAACTCCACTTTTCTATAGATTCCGGTATGAGGTCAAATACTACTATTGCCAGCATCAGCCCTCCCGCAAAGCCTAATATTGCACCAAGAAGCTTTTGCGAAGGCCTTTTGAAGAATATACCTATCGACGCACCAGTCATAGTACCGATTAACGAAATAAGTGAAGATAACAGCACAATCAATATAACATTTTTCAAATTAATCACTCCATTTCCATAGGGTTCTATTTGCAAAACCCTGTATAACATTTTATTTATGGAAGTGATTAATTATTACCCACACCTATAGGGTTTTAAGCTTGGATATTAACTTATTCATGCTCAAAAACTGTTAAAGATTCAGTCTTTTGAAGCATGTATAAGTTAAGCTTCGTTCAAAAACCCTTTATATATTCCACTTTTTTATGCAATCTATGGCATCAGTTGAATATTTTGCTTTTACACAACTCTTATATATATCCAGGAGAAGTTTTTCCTTATGCAATCCGCCCTTTGAAATAATAATATAGTAAAATTCATTCTCCGGGTGGAGCTGCTTGATTCTGATATATTCATGAGAAACGTAGGCATGAAGCTTCAGAAAGGAATTATCCACAGCCTTGATATTACTATTTCTGAATTTTGAGTTTGTTAACATAACGATATCCAAGCCACTCTCATCCTCACGCTGTTCGGTATGAACATATACTACCTTTTCACAATTGATAGTATACACAGTTTTAAAATATCCTTGAGTTATCTTGAGCTTTCCAGGCATGCATTCATACTTTAAGCTTTCCCGGTCCAACCTCGAAAAAACTGATATCAGAATAACAAACTCAAGAACAAAAAGATAAATCATCAGGAACAGGTTATACTTTTCAGAAAGATACAAAATAGCCGGAAACATAAAAAAAATAAAGCACATTATAAGCATAAATCTCTTATAAGACTTGTTTTGCTTTCTAATGGCTTTATTTATATCCATGGACTCACCTCAAAAGTTTTATTTACTACATTTCGCTGGTACCCATATTTTTCATCTTTTCTGCCTGATCCGCAGTAATAAGGGCATCTATGACCTCATCAATATCACCGTTCATAAAGGCTTCCAATTTGTACAGAGTAAGCCCTATTCTGTGATCAGTAACACGTCCCTGAGGGAAGTTATAGGTTCTGATTCTTTCACTTCTATCCCCGGAACCTACCTGGCTCTTTCTATCTGCTGCAATGCTCGCATGTCTTTCAGCTTCAGCTGCCTCGAAGAGTCTGGCTCTTAATATCTTCATGGCCTTTTCCTTATTCTTAAGCTGGGACTTTTCATCCTGACAGGTAACCACCAGCCCTGATGGCAAGTGGGTTATTCTTACGGCAGAGTCTGTGGTATTAACACTCTGGCCACCATGTCCGGATGATCTGTATACATCTATCCTCAGGTCATTGGGGCTGATATCTATATCCACGTCGTTAACTTCCGGCAGTACCGCCACCGTTGATGCAGAAGTGTGAATTCTGCCGCTGGCTTCAGTATCAGGAACCCTCTGAACCCTGTGAACCCCACTTTCGTACTTCAATCTGCTGTAGGCCCCGTTTCCTTTTATCATGAAGACAATTTCCTTGAAACCACCTATATCCGTTTCATTGGTACTCATTATCTCTATCTTCCATCTTCTCGCTTCAGCATATTTTGTATACATTCTGAAAAGGTCTGCGGCAAACAGTGCCGCCTCTTCTCCCCCGGTACCCCCTCGTACTTCAACAAATACGTTTTTCTCGTCATTGGGGTCCTTGGGCAGCAGCAATATCTTAAGTTCATTTGCTGACTGTTCTTTCGCTTCCTCCAGTGCCTTTGCCTCTTCCTGGAGCAGTTCTCTCATTTCCCTGTCTTCTTCTTCCTCCAGCATTTCCTTCGTGGCCTCTATATCCTCAAGGACTTTCTTATACTCTCTGTATTTTGTAACAATCTGTTCCATGTCAGAATGCTCTTTGCAGAGTCTCTGCCACTCCTTTTGATCTGCCATGACAGAAGGATCGCTTATCTTAATGGACATCTCCTCATATTTGTTTTCTATAAAATGCAGTCTTTCTAACATGCAAAAATCAACTCCGTATTTATATTTTCACGTACTATAAGCATAAAAACTATAACAATTAATTATTATAACACATATTCCAAAAAATAATCAATAAGTTTTACAAACCTGATAGGGGCCTGTAGCCCTTAACTACTCTGTCATTGCCACTCAAATCCTTAATGCACAAGATATCGCTGTATCCATTCTCACACATTATTGCCTCCACCTGTTCCTTCTGATCATACCCTATTTCAAAGGCAAGCATTCCACCTTCTCTTAAACACAACAGCGACTGGCCGGTAATCTTCCTGTAGAAATCCAGGCCGTCTTCCCCACCTGACAACGCCATGTGCGGTTCGAAATTCTTTACATCTTCCATAAGTTCAGCAATAACATCTTCCCGGATATATGGAGGGTTTGATACGATAACATCAAACACCCTGCCTTCATTTATCGGAACATTCAACAGATCACTTTTAAAAAACTCTACTCTTTGCCGAAGTCCAGTTTTATCAATATTAGATTTATTTACTGCTTCTGCATCGTCGGATAGGTCAAAACACTCTACTCTCACATTCTCCACAAGATGTGCAATGGCTATTCCTATTGCCCCACTTCCACTGCAAACATCGCATACCGATACATAATTCCTCTGCCTGATGTCCTCTATTACACTCTCAACAAGGATCTCCGTATCCGGCCTTGGTATAAGCACACCGGGCCTGATAAACAACTCTATACCCATAAATTCGCATTCACCAAGAATATATTTTACAGGCATTTTATTTTTTCTTAGGTCTATATTCTCATAGTATTTTGCTGCCAGTTCTCTATCAACCAGCTCATCTCTATTGGTTATGATATGCAGCTTATCCTTGTCAAGTACCTTGGATAAAAGCAGCTGAGAATCCAGCATATAAGTTTCAATGCCTTCCTTCTTCAGCATCTCGCTTCCTTTATTCATCAACTCACCAATTGTAACAGCACCCTTGGACAATTTTATATGCCTTGAGTAATCCATCCCCTCGGCAGCCTTCAAAGCTACAATTGCTACTTCAAGCTGGGAAGAATCAGGTTCCCTTGTAGTAAGTCCCTGAAGCTTCAAACCCGGAAATGCAAAAATTTTAGAAAGTCTTCCTTCACTTTTTCCCATCCAGCGGATTAACTCATAAGACAACCCTGCAACAAGAGGTAACAAAATTATTCTGTAGAGCACTTTTTTCCAAAGCATATTAAATTCGAACAGAGAAAACAGAATTATGCTCACAATCATAACTATAAAAAGAAAATTGGTGCCGCAGCGGGGATGAAATCTTGTAAAAGCCGCCGCATTCTCAGGAGTCAGTTCTTTTTCATTCTCATAACAGAAGATTGTTTTGTGCTCTGCTCCATGGTACTGAAATACTCTATTTATATCCTCAAGCTTGGAAACCAGATAAATATACCCCAAAAAAATGGCAACTCTAAGTATACCTTCTATTATATTTACTTCC
>JAUZPH010000384.1 GCA_030706065.1 Bacillota bacterium
GTGCTGCAGCAGTTGCCGTTGAAGGCTCCGGCTGGACTGTCCTCTGTTGGAACAAGGCCTTCGGCAAACTGGTTATCCTTCAGGTTGAGAAGCATCAGAATCTTACTCAGTGGGAGGTATGTCCATTACTAATTGTTGATGTTTGGGAACATGCCTACTATTTAAAATATCAAAACAAGAGGGCAGCCTGGGTGGAAGCCTGGTGGAACCTTATAAACTGGGATGATGTCAATACCCGGCTAGCCAATGCAAAAAAATAAAATATAATTAATGTGCAAAAAGCAAATAAAGAAGCTGCTGAACAGCTTCTTTATTTGCTTATCTTATCCTCGGGATAATAATATTTTAATATATCCTCATAACTGTATCCTCTTTTACCCAAATCATCTGCTCCGGGAAGCAATGTACTGGAATTCCTGAAAGTTCCCGTGCTCGTACTTGTAAAAACTGTGGTCTCGTCTTTAATGTTATACGGAATCCCTCCATTATATGTAAGTATCACGCCTTTAGTCATATTAACCGCCTCTGCTACCTTTCCCCAATAAACCTCAGGCTCCTTAACCTTCCACTGCTTCGCCATTGCCTCCTCTGATGCCCAGGTCAGGCAGTGGGTACCGGTACATATATCATGATATTCCACATCTTTGTGACCCTTGCAGCCTTCCCCTCCAAAAGCCTTCATCTGTGACAAGGCAAAGGTCCTTGCCGCCACAGCCTGAGCTTTTAAAGCCTCCAAATTGGATTCATCGGTTAGCTGCTTTGCAACAACACCCTTTATGTATTCCTCAAAATCCATCTCTTCAACTTTGTTTATGTCCATGCGGTAAACCACTATTTTCTCCGGCATTATTCTACTATACTTTTCCTTAGTGGTGCCTTTTTCACTACTATTAAATGTAAATTTTGTAAGGTTGTTAGTCATATCACTGTAGTAACTGGAATTATCCTTTGTCAGAACATTGGTCAGAGCCGGTGCTGCCACTGGCAGAGCTACTAAAAAAACGACACACAAAACAATAATTAATTTACGATTATTCATATCTACCTCCTTAGGGACGGTTCACCCTTTTTATACAATTTATATTCCATGTTTGATTGAATATTTCCACTTGTGGCAAGAATTTAAGAAAAAAGTTAGAGGATGATTATAATGCCAAGAACCGCCCGAATAAAAAGTGAAGCAGGGATCTATCATATAATGGTCCGAAGTATAAGTGATATCCCTCTTTTCAGGAGTGATGAAGATAAAGACCGTTATCTTTCCCTTGTTAAAAAATATCAAATCATTTTTCGTTTTAAAGTATATGCCTACTGCCTTATGACAACACATGCACATATGATTGTAGACTGCTGCGGTGCTGATATAAGCAAGATTATGAAATCCATCAATCAGTGCTATTCAGCATATTTTAATAAAAAGTATAAAAGGCATGGTCATGTATTCCAGGACAGATTTAAAAGTAAATTGGTCAGCGATGAAAAGTATCTGCTGGTATTATCGGCATATGTACATAGTAACCCCAAGGATATTGAGGAATATAGAGGTTGTGTAGAACTATTTGAGTACTCCAGTCTTGGATTATATCTTGGAATAGCAGTTGACAGATTTGGCATCATGGATTCACGGTTTATACTGGGACACTTCAGTTCGAACACTGCCAGAGCACAGAAGACATACCTGGAATTCATCAATAGAATATCTGATTCAGATGATAAAATAGATATTGAATTTGAAGATGAGGGTTCAGAATGCAGAAGTGAACGTAGGATACTGCTCAGAAACTTCCCTCCTGAGGAGATAGTAGCTTTTGTCTCAAAATATACAGGTACCCCTTTCAATATCCATATAAAATTCAACCACAGGCATACTGAATTGAAATGCCTCACTGTACTCATTATGCGTTCTCTGTGTAACTTTGGCTTCAGAGATCTGTGCACGTACATCGGCAATATTACCCAGTCTAATCTTTGGCACTTATGTGATAAAGGTTATGATTTATTGACCAAAGAACAAAAATACTCATTGCTTGTGGAAAATCTTATAACAAAATTCTCTGCCTGAAGATATCGATAGGATCTTTAAGTTTACCCTTTTTGTTTAAAAAGATCCCTTCCTATATACTGAATTTTGTTTGGATAAATTGTACAAGCATCCCCACATACCTCTACTTATAAGCCATATCCGCTCTTCAAATGAAGACCTATAGTAAATTTACGCATAAAAAAAGAACCAATACCATATTGATATCAGTTCTTTTGAAGATAATTGTTGAACCGTCCCTAAAAAGCTAACCTATACAAGCCGAAGAGGATGAAGCCGACGCCCAAGGCCGCGATGAGATAGGCGAGCAGTCCGGTGAGCTTTTCCGACTTTTTGCCGTTTCCGATTTTTCTTCCCTTGGCTGCCAGGAAGTTTATGCCGGTGAGACATATGAAGATACCGAGCAGCATAGCTGCCACAAAGGTTATGTAAGGTATTCTTCCAAGGCTGCGCCAGTACCGGATAAAGGTTGTACTGAAAGTTAGCCAGGAAAAATGTGTCATAGGATATGTTATAGCTATAATAAATCCAGTGAATACCGGGTGGGTGGTCATTTTTTTATTTTCCAGCAGCTTTTCTTCCTTTTCCAGTTCCTTTTCAGGATCATACTTTTTGCCGCTTTTTACGGCTCTGAAACCTATATAAAAAGTCACAAGTCCGGAGAGAAGCCAAAATAACGCCTCCAGCAATTTGTTGGTTTCAATCCAGCTTAGAAGGCCAAAATTAATCAGCACTACATCCATTGCATCGGCAATAACAGACCCCACTGCAACCCAAATTCCATGTTTGAAACCCTTACTCATAGTCCATCTCACGGATTCAAGGCCTGATGGCCCTATTGGTATAGCAATGGCAATACCGGTAACAAGTCCAATTATTAGCGCTTCTGCAACCAAGATATAAAAACCGCCCATAGTTCTACTCCCTTATCAAACAGAAAAATCTTATTGCTTACAATTTTACCATTATATTCACGTTATGCATACTAAAATTTTATATTCCAGTTATAGAACTCCGGAAAACTGAATATTTAGCCTGTAAAAAGACCACTGAGACAGGTATGATAAAATACCCTTAATGTTTTGCCAAAAAAACTGTATACTCCTTGATTATGCATACTGATAACTATTATTGAACATGATATTCCCAGCAGGACTCCGGTAATCACATCAAAGGGATAATGAACCCTCAGGTATAATCTGGAGAAAGCGATGAGGCCCGCCAGTATCACTGCAAATATACCCATTCTGCCATCCATGGCTACAAATACTCCTGCAGCTGCAAAGGATGATGCGGAATGTCCTGAAGGGAATGAATAGGTCAGAGGCCTGTTTATTAATAGTGTGCTCTGTTCAAGCTTGACAAAAGGCCGGTCCCTCCGTACCAAATGTTTTATTATTCCTTCCCCTATAATTGTAGCCAGGATGAGCGCGCTTATTATCATTAGACCTTCCGGACGGTAAATATCTTTTCTCAGCAGCCACAGGGAAATGACAATCCAAACTGCTCCAAGGTTACCCAGGGAAGTGATTATGGGCATGCTCCTGTCAAGTAAAGAACAGCGGCAGCGTTTATTGATGTATTCAAAAATTTTTAAATCAATCAGCTTTATCGATTTCACCATTTTATAATCACTCCTTTAAAACTGCGTTGTTCTATTTTTTTATTAAAAGCCCTGTTTAAGGGTATATATTCCCAAATAACAGACTCTGCCCCGAAGCAGAGCTTTCTCACCCTATCCTTTACAACCTTTGATATACTATCATTATATTATCCACTAATATATTCCCATGTGCAAGTCCATTTATTGCCTTCAATGGATATGATATATACCGCTATCTTTACCGATGCAAATATTTAAAAGAAATATAATCGAAACTGACCGTTCCATATACTTACACGTTAAAAATAATTATAAGGTTGCAGTTAAAAACAACATTTTCAGAAGAATACATGTAGAAATAAATTGAGTTACAAGGTATAAAATCACGAAATTCGCAGCATATGCTTTTTTTAATACTGCAAGTTCCAGTTTTGGATGGCTTTAAGAGTTTACATCACCACCTTTTTTGTGCTACATTACAGTAGAAGACAAATATGTACATGCTTCCTGCCTGTTAAGTATGGCAATATATCAAA
>JAUZPH010000385.1 GCA_030706065.1 Bacillota bacterium
CGAAAAATCGTCCTCTTCGATATTTTCTCCGGTGAATATGTTAAGGTTTAAACTCACACATCTTTATCAATAGTGTGAATAAGGAGGAATTTTTATGAAACTTACAGGAGTCTGGCTTCCAATAATAACACCATTTTTAAATGACAGCGTGGATTTTGAATCCTATAAAAATCTCATCGACTGCTATATACCAAAGGGAATCTCCGGAATCATGCCTTTGGGGACTACAGGCGAGGGCCCGACTATAAGCGAAAGTGAGTTTGAGGAACTTGTGGAAAAGACAATGGAATATGTAAACGGGAGAGTGCCGGTGTTCATCGGACTTGGCGGAAATAATACGCTCAAGGTTGTTAAACAGGTTAAAACCCTGGAAAAGTACATGGTGAATGGTATATTATCTGTTTCGCCTTATTACAGCAGGCCGGATCAAAGAGGAATATATGAGCATTTCCTGAGAATATCGGAGGCAACGGACCTGGATATTGTTGTATACAACATTCCATATAGAACCGGCAGAAATATAGAAAATTCAACTATTCACAAACTTGCAGAGCTTAAGAACCTGGTAGGCATAAAGGATTCCTGCGGTGATATCAAGCAGAGTACGGAGCTTTTATTGAATCCGCCGAAAAACTTTTCCATTCTTACCGGTGAGGATGTACTGTTCTATACTACGCTTCTTCTGGGGGGCCATGGAGGCATTCTTGCATCTTCTCATATCAGGACAGAAGATTTCGTTCAAGTATATAAGGATATACAGAATAATGATCACAAGGCGGCGCTGGAGAAGTGGAGGGGGCTTCATAAATTTATACCCATGCTGTTTGAGGAGCCTAACCCAGCTCCTATAAAATACTATCTACATAAGCATGGATTAATTAAGTCCTCCGAGGTACGCCTTCCGTTGATGGATATAACCGATAACTTAAAAAAAAGGATGGACCTGATTTAATCAATAAATAGTGAAAATACCAGGGGTGGCTTTGATTAAAGCCGCTCCTGGTATTTGTTTTTTTGAACGGTAATCAGCTTTTGAACAACATTGAAATGGAAGTAGCTAATCCTCCCTCTCATAGCGCTTTGTCTGAAGTGTCCCGGATTCAAGAGTTTTCATTCCCTGGCTGTTTGCCTTATTGCTGCTCGGCGGTTTATTCTGCATTTGATTTTTAGCCTTGTTTTCATTCTTTGTCATAACTCACGTCTCCTCAAATCATAAAATTAATAAATCATGAGAATAGTTTTTGCAGAATTTTCTTCAGTATGTATACCTGTTAATTAAAGTTTTTTGGCGATACACATATGAATTAACATAAATCCGAAGTGGAAGTATCACATAAATTTCACATAATTATTTGATACTCCTGCAACAATTAGTAATTATAATTACTAATAAGGTTGGAGGTTCAAAATAGTCTGTAAATTACAAACCGTTGAACAACCAATAAGATGCCAATAACAATTAGTGAATAAAAGATGGAGGAAGAGAATATGAAAAAAGTAATATGTTTAGCAACAAGTTTAGTAATATGTGCATCTGTTTTTGTAGGATGCAGCAAGAGCAGCACTGCAAGTAATCAGGACAACGGCAATCAAAACAACCAGGGTCAGAATTTTGGGGGAAACAACGGACTGCCCAGAATTGAGGGTGAGGTAAGTGCAATAGACGGAAACAAGGTTACTCTGAAGCTTATTCAAATGCCAACCGGAGGCAGAGGAGGCAATTTTGGAAACGGCCAAAATAGTGGACAAGGCAATGGACAAAATAGAGGGCAGAGAGCAACTGGGGATGTGCAGGCACCTCCGGCAGGTGGAAAGAAAGGCACTTCAGCAACCGGTGACGTACAGGGTCCCGGCGGTAATGCTCAAGGAGGGCAGAGAGGACAAGGAGGCTTCAACAGGCAGGTTCAATACACTGGGGAAACCAAAACAGTAACAATTCCCGACGGAGTTGCCATAACTACCTTCAGCAGAAATGCACAGGGACAGGGAGGTTCATCAACAAGTCTTACTGTGAAGGACATAAAAGTTGGCGATAGACTTACAGTAACATACAGTGACAGCAGTGAAAGTACAATCTCCGGAATTTCAGTTATGAATATTGCACAGAATCAGAATCAAAATCAGAACCAGAATCAAACTCAGGGACAGAGCTAAGGATAAATTGAAAGGCTATCAGTATAACAGTCATTTAATTAATGATGTTGTACCGATAGCCTTTTTATTAGCTGTTTCGTAAGCAAAAATCACCTATAGCATCCAGCCTTCATCCTTTTTCACAGGTATTCCATGGGCTGGGCAGACCCAGGTGAAATTCAGCGCTCCGACTTTCTTGATTGAATCTGTCAGTTTATCCTTGTTCCAGGTCATTATGCCGGGAGACGGTTTTATCCCTTTAGAGGAACTCATAACCAAATCTCCTGCAAAAAGGACATCCTTGTAAAGCAGGCATACATGGCCGGGAGTATGACCAGGTGTTTCAATAACCTGAATATTCCCGGCAACATTAGTACTATTGTATGTTTGAATATCTCTCGGCAATTTCACCTTGATAAGGGACCCGATTACCTTTTTTAATCCATGACGTTTAAGTTCACCAAGGATATAGGGGAGGTCTTCTCTGGACGACCAGAGTTTTGCTCCTGTAATTTCCTGAAGCTGCGCCGAATTACCTATATGATCAACATCATGATGGGTTAACAGAATGTGTTTTATGTCCTTAGGATTTACATTAAGACTGTCCAATTCCTTCAGTATGCCGTTACCCTGTCCTGGCCTTCCAGTATCGATTAATACGGTTTCTTCACCCGTAATAAGATATGCGTAGCTTCCTTTTGTTGCCTCAAGGCCATATACATTTTCTGTAACTTTCATTAATAACATCTCCTTTTTTTAGATTATATTCCGGAAATCAGCCTGTATTACCTGCCTTGATATCAATCTCAAATCAACCGCATGGATAATTTTACTATACTTCAGGGAAATTCTGTTTACAATGGGGGAGATCTTAATAGAGGGAATATATTTATGATACCTGCAAAGCATATTGGGGACGGTTCAACATTAATATACAAAGGCTTGATAATGTTAAACAGTCCCTTTAAAACAGAAAATTCCAATATGAGCCATATTGTGGAGGAAATTGAAGCCTGTTGTAGAATATTAGCAGTAAGGCAGATGGAATACTAGCTTGCAGCTTAACTGCCTAAAACATAATATAACAGCGGTTGGCTGTATAAGTGATGAGGTGATTTACATGGCACATAAAATAATCGTAATCGAAGATGAAGTATCAATAAATGATATATTGACGGTAGCTTTAAGTGATGAGGGCTATGAGACAGTCAGTGCATTTTCCTCAAAAGAGACACATGAATTGTTGGAAAAATTTGATGCGGATTTGGCACTCCTTGATTTAAATCTTCCGGATGAAAGCGGTTTTGAACTCTGCAAGTTTTTAAACAGCAAGTACAAGCTACCGATAATAATGCTCACTGCCAGAAACGATATTGTGGACAAGGTATTGGGCCTTGAGCTTGGAGCAGATGATTACATAACCAAACCCTTTCATATAAAGGAGGTAACAGCCAGAGTGAAAACTGCCCTCAGGAGAGTTCAGAAATACAGTACTGCTGTGGAAGAAGAAGGCTATATATGGCTCAATGACGATATCAGAGTGAATCTTGCGAGCAGGCGCATATTTAACAAGTCAGAGGAAATTAAATTGAAACCAAAGGAGTTTGATCTGCTTGCCTTCTTCCTTAAAAACAAGAACAGAGTCTTTTCCAGGGAACAACTGCTGGATAAGGTATGGGGCATGGATTATGAAGGGGAGTTGAGGACCGTGGATATCCATGTAAGAAGGCTCAGGGCGAAGCTGGAGCTTGAGAGCGGACAAACTTTCATAGAGACAATCTTTGGAGTAGGGTATGTAATGAGGTGAAAAATGAAAATCAGTTTAAAGCTTAAGTTTATGTCAGGGCTATCCGTGATAATTCTGCTGTCGGGGATAGCCTTGAATCTATTGATAAGACAGGTGTTTCAAAGCAGTTTGGAAAACTCCATCAAGACCTCAATGGCAGACCTTATGAAGAATACCCGTGAATATATAAGGTACAGGATAGGCATAAGCGGCAAAGCTCTTGATGAAGAGGGGCTGGATGCTCAGGC
>JAUZPH010000386.1 GCA_030706065.1 Bacillota bacterium
TCCGGCTGGAATTCCTCCAGATATGAATCTTTTAAATTCTTCGTATCTATGTTTGACACAATTGACTTTCTCAAAGCCATATCCTTTGTAATGCCCTTGTTTAAAGGATTGAAAACAAGAGAGATAATATTTCCGCTGTTTACAATAACTGCACTGTCCCCGGTTATTATCCTTTCAATTTCACTTATAGGTGGGTTCAGAAGGAGATCCGTTTTACCGGTTTCGAAATCTGCCAAAGCTTCCTCCTTGCTCTTACTCTCTGACAGTAAAAACTTTTCTCCTGTAATTTCGCTGCAGTTCCAGTAAAAAGGATTTTTCGCAAGAACAGCGCCTTTATTATCCACTCCCTCGATGACAAATGGTCCGCTGTACCTGATACTCCCATAGGCCGTAGCCCATTTATCCAGAAGGTTTTTATCCTTTCTGAGCCCATACTGAGGCTTGCTCAGGATTTTCAAAAAATCCGGGCAGGCTTTATTGAGCCTTATCTCAAGAGTGTTTTTATCAAGGGAACGTATAGCCACACTGTCATAACTTTTTCGCCCTTTGGAATAATCACTAACTCCGAAAACGGGTGAAAGGTCATAGGCAAAATAACCGGCATTCCTGCCGGACAGAATACTTTCAAAGAAGCTTACGAAGTCCTGGGCGGAGATTGCCTTTCCATCGCTCCACTTTGCATCTTTCCTTATATTGAATTTATATCCGATTCCGTCACTGCTGACAGACCAGCTCTCTGCCAGCCCGGGCTCGATATTTCCCTTCCTGTCCATAGTCACAAGTCCTTCAAAAACGCAGCTGTCGATACCTGCATAGCGGCTGCTGTCCAAATCCGACAGGTTCAGTGAGGCTGGAAGTTCCCCCAGGCTGCAGACTATATAATTATCTCTGCCGGTATCGGTACTTTTTTTATCTTTTATACATCCGGACAAAATAAGTGTAAAAACTATTATAATACCTATTACTTTTCTCATGTTTCTCTCCATCATCCATATAGATGTGTGACTTTATATCTGAATTTATTACTTAAGAAAAATCGGTGAAAATTCGATATTTTCTTAAGTAAAGGTGTTAAGGTTTAAAGTCACACATCTTTAAAATCTGCTCACTTCTAATTATTAACAAATCAGGTGCATATTAAACCTATGCACCTGATTTCACCGGCAAGAAATAAATTCCCGCATCTATATACTTTTATTCAGGCAGATACCTGTACAACTTGAGGTTTTGAATTTTTAAGGCCTCTACCGCATTCCCAAGCCATCCGGCCTGTTTTCTGTAAAAACTGAAGCCATCCTCTAATTTAACCTTCACTTTTGAAGGAATTGCCTTTTTCTGTTTTCGGATTATATTAAGCTCGAAGCTTCCGGTAGTTACGTAAATACCTCTGTTAACCTCGTGTCTTTCAAGGGTATTTACAAATTTGTCAAGTTCCTCCACAGAAACAATTGCACATCGATGAAACTTTATTATATTCCGCCGCTTTACTCCCCATAACTTTATTTCCAACACTTCATTGTTCTTAACCAGGGTTTCATACTGTATTCCAAATTCCCAGCAGTCCTTTGTCAAAATCTCATAAAAGCTGTTCACCGATAACCTTTGAATAGTCTTTCCAAGTTTTCTAATCTCATCCCTTTTAATGCCGCAGTATATGCTGTCAAGAATAGAAAGCAAATAAATCCCACCTAGCCATTACTGTTTAAACAATATATTATATGAAGAATAATTATCAATATTTCCAAATCTGCTTTTTTACTTTTTCCCATCGGATTCATATCCGGGCATAAAAAAGAGGCTGTTGTGCAATAGTAAGATTTGCAAACATGTCAAAATTGACAATGGACATTTGACATTTGACATTTAATGGTAAAATTCAGCCTTGCTGAATTTCTTTCTACATTAATAATTGAATAAAATTACAACAAACAGTGAAGAATTAATAAAAACTATTATTAGATTAGTGGGTAGATAGTGTGAAAGAAAACCTTGTTTATGAAAAAGCATTTAAATTCGCAGTTAAAATTGTTGGCATATATAGATATTTAGTTAGTGATAAGAAAGAATATATACTTTCTAAGCAGTTGCTATGCTCAGGCACAAGTATTGGTGCAAACATAAAGGAAGCTATAGAAGGTCAAAGTACAAAAGACTTTTTATCAAAGATGAATATAGCACTCAAAGAAGCTTCGGAAACGGAATACTGGCTGTATCTTTTAAGAGCTACAGGATATTTTGATGAGGCAAAACATAACTCGATAATTGAAGATTGTATAGAACTAAACAGAATTCTAAATTCTATTGTAAAAACCATGAAGAAAAAATGTTTGGATACATCAAGTTAATTGACAATCAAGGATGGTTTTTGCGCCAAAGCAATGAAAGATTTTTTAATTACATGAAATAGAGATTCAGCGCAGCTGAATCTCATCCATCATTGTCAATCGTCAATTGTCAATTATCAATTATTGTTGTTTCGCTATTGCTAGCTGATAATAAAAGTCATTTATGAAACAACCTCTTCATGGATCCTCTACCACACATCATTTTGCATAAAATATACGGTTGCTGCCGCAAATAGCACACATATCATAGAATATATCCATTTTCTTTTTCCTTTACCGGTCCCATATAACTTGAATGACCAGATAAACATAGTGACAACTATACATTCCTGAAACACTTTATAGGACATGAAATACCTTAAAGTTATAAAATGATATGTAGTTACCAATGTGCTGCAAAGAGCAAATATAGTTACAACTACAGAACTCCAACCAAGAAACTCAATAGTCCTCTTCACCTTTATCCCTCCATAAATGGACATGGCATCTCAAATTTTAAACCTGAACCATTCCCTCAAATTCCTCTTCGCTCAATATCCGAATTCCGAGTTCAAGAGCCTTGTTATATTTTGATCCCGGATCTTCTCCAACCAGAACGTAATCTGTCTTTTTGCTCACACTGCCGGCAACCTTTGCCCCAAGGGCCTCCAGCCTTTCCTTGATCTCATTTCTGCCATAATTCTTGAGACTTCCTGTAACTACCACAGTTTTACCCTCAAATACATTTTCAATAACCTCAGTCACTTCATAGCTTGGTTTTACTCCCAGGGACAGAAGTTCATCAACGCTTTTTATTATCTTCTCCTGAGCGAAAAATTTAATTATACTGTTTGCCACTATCTCTCCGATATCCTGTACTTTAAGCAGTTCATCAGCGGTGGCCTTCATGATCCTATCCAGGTTCTTGAAGCTTTTAACAAGATCCTTGGAGGTTTTCTTGCCAGCATTAGGTATACCCAGAGCAAAAACAAAAGATGCAAGATCGCAGCTTTTACTCTTTTCTATGGCGTCCAGAAGGTTCTGAGCCTTCTTCTCTCCAAACTTCTCCAGTGTAAGGAGGTCTTCCTTCCTCAATCTGTAAAGATCTGAAATTGACTTGATTTCAAGCTTCTCAAAGAGCTGCTCTGCAGTTTTTTCACTGAAGCCTTCTATATTCATGGCCTCTCTGCTGGCAAAATGCACTATGCTCTTTACCATCTGAGGCTTGCAGGATAAAGTATTTTCGCAGAAATAATGGGCCCCATCCACTACAAGCCTGCTTCCGCAGTAAGGGCAGTTTTCAGGCGGCAGAATCTCGCGGCTGTTTTCCAGTGAATCCTGGGCAACCCCCATTATCTCGGGAATTACATCATTGGATCTGCGTACAAACACTCTGGCACCGATTCTGACCCCTTTTCTGTTGATATCGTCCATATTATTCAGCGTAGCTCTCTTTACCGTCACTCCGCCCAGTTCAACAGGTTCCAAAAGAGCCGTCGGTGATACTCTGCCGCTTCTTCCCACATTCCATTCCACGTCTAAAAGTTCCGTTGTAGCCTCAAGGGCTTCAAACTTATATGCTATAGCCCATCTAGGAAACTTGATGGTGTATCCAAGCATATCCCTGGTTCTCATATCATCGATGGCTATTACAATACCGTCAATATCATAATCCAGGGCCGACCTTATACCATCAATATATTCGATTTCTTTCTCTATTTCCTCTATATCGGAGCATTCCTTGATATAATCATCCAGATAGAAGCCCTTGTCCTTAATGAAATTCAGCATTTCACTATACGTCTTAAAGGGCTCTCCTTCATTATATCCCACATCGTAAAA
>JAUZPH010000387.1 GCA_030706065.1 Bacillota bacterium
TAATTGGGTTATAAAAATGGAAAGGAAGTTCTGCCGGCGGAACTGCTGAAGGAACTCCAAAAGTATATACAGGGTGAGTTAATCTATATCCCGACCTTGGTAGAGGGAAGAAAGGGTTGGGGTGAAAGTAACGGCACAAGAGAATATATAAGGGAGAGAAATTTTGAAATATACAGTCTTTACAAGGAGGGATTTACCACTTATGAGCTTATGTGCAAATATAACTTGTCCGAGGACAGCATAAGAAAAATTGTCTGTAAACTCAACAAGGAGCTGAGCAGCGGAAGTTTTATCCGAAATGTTTCCAGGGTATAAAGAATACGCCGGTTACTTAGGCCGGCGTATTGCTAGATGGAAAGTAAAAATCTAAATACATTGAGCAGTCCCATAAATCCGTGGAGATTGGATATTTTGGGACAGCTCAATGTAAAGATTTTATTACTTTCCATATAGCTTAGATTTGTTTTTATGGAACTATTGCCTTTTTTTTATAACAAACAGGAATAAACCGCCAGCACTTTAAAATATGATAAAATGATATTATAGAGTACAATGATTTGAAATACAGCCGAGGTTTGGTAGGAGTTTTAATTATTATAAGCTGTAAGGAGGCAATATATGAACAGGAATCTGAAAAAGATAATAGCTTCTGTAGCAATGCTGGCTACTTTTACCGGATGCAGCAGTTCGGTAAAAAGTACAGGAGAAGATAAGGAAAATCAGGTAATACAAAAGGGTGGAACATATTGTCTGGTCATTGAGGGTTTTGACTGGGGGCCAGCAGTCACTAAGGCTATTCTCAAGTCGGAAAAGCCCGAGGAGAATCCGGATAAAAATGATTTTACTGTACACGTAAAACGTTCCGGTAAAAATATAATTTCCGGCAGCCAAGGGTACAGGCCTGTTACAAAAGCCTACCAATCCGATGAAAAGGGTAGCCCCTCTGCAGAAGGTGGATTTATTACTCTTGAGATGAATGTCGGCCCTGAGGAACCCCTGGGTTCACCCTTTAATTATGATTTGAGTACAGGCTATAATGATTGGGTAGAATCCGATTATACTATCACGCATAAGTCCACAGGACAGGTTTGGAATGTACAATCAGGTGAAAGCCGTCTTCTGGCAGATGACTTTAAAAAAGGCAAGGTGACATATAAAGATATAACACTGGGCTATGCGTCTTATGAGCCGAACTCTGACAGTAAAAAGAACCCGCTTATAATATGGCTGCATGGATCAGGTGAGGGAGGCGCCGATCCTGATATTGTGCTATTGGGAAATAAAGTGGTTAATCTGGCATCAGAGGAAATTCAAAGTATCTTTCAAGGCGCATATATTTTGGCGCCTCAATCGCCTACCATGTGGATGGATGGCGGCAATGGACAGTACGCTTTTGACGGGACGTCCATGTATACGGAGGCATTGATGAATCTGATACAGTGCTATGTTGAACAAAATAATGATATTGACAGAGATAGAATATATATTGGCGGATGCTCAAATGGCGGATTTATGACCATGAAGATGATTTTGACCTATCCGGATTATTTCGCCGCAGCATTTCCCATCTGCGAGGCCTATTTTGATGCCAGGATTTCAGATGAGCAGCTAAACTCTATTAAGAATATTCCCATTTGGTTTACTCATGCCAAAAACGATATGACAGTGGATCCGGATGTGACTGTAGTAAGAACGTATAACAGACTTCTTAAGGCGGGAGCAAAGGATGTACATTTCACTTTTTGGGATAAGGTACTGGACACCACTGGCTTTTATAAGAACGGGGACGGTTCGCCCTATAATTATAACGGACATTTTTCCTGGGTTTATGTCCTCAATAATCAGTGCAGGTTGGATTATGACGGAATACCTGTAAGATCTGACGGGGAAGACTTAAGTATAATGGAATGGCTGGCAGTTAAAAGGAAAGGAATGTAGGAAGTATCTGTAGTTTGTGTTTCATGGGCACTTTCGTAATATATGTATGATTAGATGAAAAGGCAGAGATTCAGTATCTCTGCCTTTTTTATGCTTTAAGTTCAAGTAATCATCGGAGCCTAAGCTTAATAATCTTTTAGGCTATTCCAAAAGGCTTGACAAGTCTAATATTTTGATGTATGATAAAGCAGAATTTAATAAGGCCTCACTTTAACAGGTGAGGTAGAGGCGCGGTATTTAACAGTCCCCAGTGGAGTTTGAGAAGCAATGAGACTAGGGAGAAGGAAATATCGCCGAAGCGTATAATACCCTCAGTATTATTTGCTGGGTCTGCAGTTAATAGCTGCAGGACTGTCTCAATAGGCGACCCGGCCTTTTGAGTTGTGCTATCTCATTTGGGAATTTAGGGGTTTTGGGACAATTATGCATATTGCGGCCTGAGATTACCTCAGGTCTTTTTTGTATTTGAAAATACCTGAAAGTGTAATTTCTTATAATGAGATAGTAATTTCCCTATTGAGTTTTCTGGTTTTTTCAGTAATAAATTTAATTTAATAATATACAGGGGGAAAATAATTATGAAGAAAAAATTAGCATTATTATTGGCTGTGTCATTATCAGCAGTTATGCTCTTATCGGGATGCAGCAAGAAAACCGGTTCCGGAGACGAGGCAACCTTTAAGGTTGGAATGGAGTGTACATATGCGCCCTTCAACTGGACTCAGATGGATGCGTCCAATGGTGCCGTCAAAATCCAGGACAGTTCCGATTATGCCAATGGGTACGATGTACAAATGGCTCAAAAGATAGCCGACAGCATGGGTAAAAAACTGGTGGTTGTGAAGACTAAGTGGGAGGGACTAATTCCCGCACTGACTTCAGGCAAAATCGATGCAATAATAGCAGGTATGTCACCAACGGCAGAACGTAAACAGGCTATTGACTTTACAGATAATTACTATACTTCAAACCTGGTTATGGTGGTTAAAAAGGGTGGAAAGTATGACAGTGCTGCTTCCATTCAGGATTTTAAGGGAGCCAAGATAACGGCTCAATTAAATACCTTCCACTATACAGTTATAGATCAGATTCATGGGGTGGACAAGCTAACCGCAATGAGCGACTTCCCGGCAATGAGAGTAGCACTTGAAACAGGCAAGATTGACGGATATGTTTCAGAACGTCCTGAAGGTGTCAGTGCTGAGACTGCAAACAGCCACTTCAAGATGGTAGAATTTAAGGATGGGTTCAAGACCAGTCCGGATGATACAGCTGTTGCTGTAGGTGTTGTGAAAGGAAGCGCTTTAACAGCACAGATTAATAAAGCGCTGTCAGCTATTTCAGAAGCACAACGTAAAGAAATAATGGATAATGCCATAAAGACTCAACCAGCACAATAACTATTCTTAGAAACCGGGTGCAGTTTACCGCGCTCGGTTTCATAATTAAAAGGGGAGGGAGCAGTAATGAGCCTGGATAAGATAATACAAACTCTTCATCACTACTACCCGATGTTCCTGCGCGGGGCAGGTATGACGCTCCTGATATCAATGATCGGTACTGTTATAGGTTCCATTATTGGTCTGTTAATAGGAGTTATACGGACAGTTCCAATGCCTGAACGGGGAGTAAAGAGATTTTTTCTGAAATTTATCAATGTAATTCTTTCAATTTATATAGAGGTGTTCAGAGGTACGCCTATGATTGTACAAGCTGTAGTAATCTACTACGGCTCTAAACAAGCTTTCGGTATTGATATGACACCACTGGCTGCAGGATTGTTCATCGTATCTATCAATACCGGTGCCTATATGTCGGAAATAGTCCGCGGCGGTATAGTATCCATCGATAAAGGTCAATTCGAAGCAGCTCAAGCTATAGGAATGACTCATGTTCAAACTATGATGAATGTGGTTTTACCTCAGGTAATCCGCAATATTTTACCGGCTACCGGCAATGAATTTGTAATCAATATAAAGGATACTTCAGTACTGAATGTAATTTCGGTGACAGAATTGTTCTTCACATCAAACTCAATCAGCGGAATGAACTTTGATTATTTTGATACCTTCTTTGTGGCCTCGGTTATTTATTTGATAATGACCTTTACAATAACAAGAATATTACGATTTGCAGAAAAGAAATTGGATGGTCCGGAAAACTATATTATGTATGCAAATCAAATGCAGGTAGAAACGCCTGAACTTGCCCTTAATAGAACAAAAGA
>JAUZPH010000388.1 GCA_030706065.1 Bacillota bacterium
GTTTTAATTCCAGCAGCACATATTTTAGCTGGCTGTCACTCGTTAAGGAAAATTACAATCAGAATATGGATTATACCTATCTGCTCTCTTTTTGAGGCAAGTCTTAGGTAAATTATACAATATATTGAAGGGGATGTTAAGAGAAGATTAAAATCATAGAATTAATACAGATGAAGAGCAGCCAAGGGCTGCTCTTCTCTTTCAGCTCTTGGCTGCAACTCGGCACCAAATATGATATAATTGTAAAATTTGGAGATTTAGTATAAGATTATCTCATAGACAATAAGAAGGGACGGAAGGATCGACCCTTTGTCCCGGGGGGGTTTTTATGGAACAGGCCTTTAAAATAATGGTAATTGAGGACGATATTTCATTGAGAGACAGCATGCTTCAGCTGCTGAACAAATATGGCTATACAGGCGCGGCAGCAGAAGACTTCAGAAATATTGAACAGGAAGTGGAAAGGGTAAGACCGGATATGCTTCTACTGGATATAAACCTGCCGTATTTCGATGGCTTTTATTTTGTAAGGCTCATAAGGAAGAAATGGAAGCTGCCTATTATAATTATCTCTGCACGAAACACCTCAGGTGACCAGATACTCGGAATGGAGCTTGGAGCTGATGATTATCTGTTAAAGCCTTTTCGGCCGGAAATACTGCTTACAAAGGTGAAGGTGCTTTTGAGGAGGGTTTACGGAGAGCTGTCCAAGGACAGTGAAGCCTTACTGACCCGGGGCGGGCTGACATTAAATGAGACAAGCTTTAAGGCGGAATACAAAAATAAAAGTGTACTCCTTACAAGAAACGAGTTCAAAATATTAAAGAGATTGATAGAAGCCAGGGGAGTGGTTGTGAAAAGGGAAGTCCTTTTTACTGACCTGTGGGATGAACGGGAGTTTGTAGATGAAAACACACTATCGGTAAATGTCACCAGGGTTAAGTCCAAGCTTGAGGAGCTTGGCTTAGAAAATGTAATTAAAACCCGAAGAGGCTTTGGGTATATCCTTGAACTTTCAGAATGAGGCGATTGCATGAAAAATAAAAGTTTATTTACTGATTTTATGGCAGACAGCACGGGATTTATAGCAGTTTATTTTATAAATACAGCGGTGCTGCTGCTTTTTTTCTACCTGTTTTATGAGAAGGCAGAGCTTTTGTATCCCTTTGCCTTATCGCTTTTCATATTTTCTATAAGTATGGTACTGAGATGGCTTAAATATGTGGCCTTTAATCAGGACATTGGAATGACTGCGGAAAATATCAAATACAAGGTCAGTTGTACTTCCAGAGAGCAGAAAAGGGTAGTTAATGCTGTTGAAAAGCTGCATTCAGCCTATGGAAATGAGCTCTCAAATATTAAGATAAACAACAGAAAGCAAAGAAGAATGATATCTCAATTTATTCATTCTCTAAAAGCACCGGTGACGGTTATTGATATGGCTGTTTCCGATATCCTTGAAGCTGATGATATGGCTGACGCCGGAGATTCTTCCGCATCAACTGTCAGAAAAGAAAGTGAAAAGATGCTGAGTATATTGGACAATCTGCTTAATCTTGTAAGGCTTGAGGAATTTGAAATAGATTATGCTGCGGAACCTGTTAATCTGCAGGATAGCTTGACCAATATAATAAACGAAATGAAAATGAATTTTATATATGGGAAGGTAATTCCTAAAGTCCAATGTAATTATGCTGAGCCCGTTGTTTACACCGATGAAAAGTGGAATAAAATAATGCTTCAGCAGTTTATTTCCAATGCCATAAAATATTCCCTTGCAGAAGAAGAGCTGAAGACGGTGTTTTTTATTATAGAAAAGGTTGATGAAAATATTATGCTGACAATCAAGGATGAAGGAATCGGCATACCGGAATACGATTTGGACAGGGTGACGGAAGCCTTTTTTACCGGGGACAATGGAAGAAAGGTCAAAAGCTCCTCCGGCATTGGCTTATACATATCAAAAGAGATTTCCGAGAAGTTAAACCACCCCATAGATATAATATCAAAACAAGGTGATGGGACGGAAATTAAAATAACTTACCTTTCAAAAACGTAAGGTTAATATAACCTAATTCAATTTCTGATAGTTTTAAAAGACGCTATTATGATATTGTAAAATGTTTTTGGAGGTAAATAGATGGATATATTGGTAGGAAAAAATATTTCGAAGGTTTATGGAGGCCAAAAGGGGGTAACCTCTACACAGGCACTGAATGGATTAGATATAAAGATCAGGACAGGAGAGTTTGTAGGAGTAATGGGCCCTTCCGGCAGCGGTAAGACAACTCTGCTGAATCTGCTCAGCGGAATAGATGTGCCAACTACCGGCAGTGTAAGCCTGGACGATAGAGATATTTACACCATGAGCAGTGAAGAACTGGCCTTGTTCAGAAGAAGAAGGATGGGTTTTGTATTTCAGGAATTCAATCTTTTAGACAGTCTGACTTTACGGGAAAATATTATGCTGCCTCTGGTACTGGATAAGAGAAACAATGAAGAAATGGAAGAAGTGGTAACCGAAGTAATAAAGAATTTTGGCATTGAAGAGGCAGCAGACAAGTATCCTTACGCCGTATCCGGAGGCCAGCAGCAGAGAGCAGCGGTGGCAAGGGCGATTATAAACAATCCGGCAATAGTCTTTGCCGATGAGCCCACGGGAAATCTCGACTCAAAGTCTTCAAAGGCTGTAATGAATTCCTTTGAAATGATGAATATGGAGCAAAAGGTTACAGTACTGATGGTTACCCATGATGCCTTCGCCGCCAGCTTCTGCAAACGCATCGTATTTATAAAAGATGGAGCCGTTTATATGGAGATTGTTAAAAAGGGAGACAGGAAGGCCTTCTTTGAAAATATACTGGATTGTCTTGCGGTGCTTGGAGGTGAGAGAAGTGACCTTTAAGGATGTAGTAATAAAAAACTTCAAGCACAATATTAAAACCTACAGTTCATTTTTTATATGCAGTACCTTTACTATTACATTGTTTTTTATATTTACTACTCTGTTGTATAATAATTCTGTAACAACATTTTTGAAGGATGCAGGCTCTGGCGCCCAAGTGGTATTGTATATTGCACTGATTGCCACCTCTGTATTTGCAGTATTCTTTATCAGCTATGTTCACAGCAGTATGAAAAAGAGCAGGGGGAAGGAGTTCGGGCTGCTGATGACTTTAGGAATGACAGCCAGGGATTTAAACAAGATAATAGTCCTTGAGGATATAATATTATCAGCAGTATCCCTTTTCTCGGGAATTTTCATCGGAACACTTTTTTCAAGACTCGTGCATATGCTTGTAAACAAATTGATGGATCTCCAGGTGCCCTACAGTTTAAGCTATAAATCCTTTGTATTCACATTCATTGCATTCTTTATCATTTTCTCGGCAGTAATGCTCTGGGGCTATATTAAAACAAGAAATATAAGCATTTCATATCTTTTAAAGCAGCAGAGGTCAACGGAATATACCGGCAATGGAAGCAGGCTGGCACTTACAGCCGGAGTCGTCATGACTTTGCTGCTGGTCCTTGATGGCTTGGCTGCGATAAGAAACAGAGATGTGGCGTTAAATATGAAAGTGACGATAGCTTCAGCGCTTTCAGGCCTGACAGGCATATACCTCCTCATTGCAAATTTATTTCCCAAAATGTTGGGTTTTATTAAGAAGAGAAAGAAGCTATATAATAGGAACCTGATTATGCTTGCGGAAGTAAAACATTCCATGGGAAAGAACAAAAGGCTTCTATATATGTCTGCTCTCCTTTGTGCTGTTATAATTTACAGCTTTTCTTCTTCTCTGGGGCTGTTTTCCATAACTGAAGATATAGTGGATCAGAGTAGCAGCGCTGATATAGAGTATATTGAAGCAGGCAATATAAATAATTTCACAGAAGAGGGAATGAACAAGCTTTTTAGGGAGGAAAGTTTATCCTTAAAGAATAAAGAAGATGTGCAATGCCTGTTTTTAAAGGTGGAAGGACTAGAACTGGATTATCCACTCCCTGCAGTTGCAGTAGCCGAGAGCTCCTACAATAAATATTCCTCCGGGAAAACTAATGTGACCTCGGGCAGTGTAAGATTGTCCGGAGATGAGATAAATCTGCCAAAGGTGACAGGGGACACAATTGTGCTACAGGGTGAAAACAGTAGAGTTA
>JAUZPH010000389.1 GCA_030706065.1 Bacillota bacterium
GAGGCCGGAGTACAATCAAAGGGTATCCTGAGATTTTTAGAGAGACTGGAAGAAGAACATCTACATGTGCATTCTTTTATTCTTACGAGACATGATTTGGTTATTGCTGAGGGTGCCTACGCGCCGTATACACTTACTGAGCCCCATATGCTTTTTTCGTTAAGTAAAAGCTTCACTTCAACTGCAATTGGCTTTGCCGTGCAGGAAGGCTTGCTTACGGTCCAGGACAGGCTGCTGGATTATTTTGAAGGAAAGCTTCCTTCAAGGCCCTGTGTGAATATGGAGAAAATTACAATCAAGCATCTGCTGACTATGAATACAGGCCATGTTATTGAACCGGATATATTCCAGGATGACAAGGACTGGGTATATGAGTTTTTGACAAGTTATGTGGCGCTGGAACCGGGAAGCCATTTCCTCTATAATACGGCGGCTACCTTTATGCTTTCTGCTATCATTCATAAGGTAACCGGCCAGTCGGTTTTTGATTATCTGAAGCCGAGACTTTTCGAGCCCCTGGGTTTCAGTAAGGACATATGGTGGGAAGCATCGCCTGAGGGAATATCAACAGGCGGTTTCGGGCTGAATATAACTACTGAGGATATTGCAAAATTCGGGTCCTTATTGTTACATAAAGGTACATATAACGGTCAGCAGCTGCTTAATGCCCAATGGTTTGAGGAAGCTGCTACCCCGTGGTCGGATAATTCAGTAAATGGCCCAGGTGACTGGGGACAGGGCTACGGATATCAGTTCTGGATGTGTATTCCGGATAAGGTATACCGCGGAGACGGTGCCTTCGGCCAATACTGCGTCATTATGCCGGAGCAGGACATGGTTTTGGCTGCTAACAGCGGACTTTCCGACATGGGCAGGATACTGACCGCCTTCTGGGAAGAGGTTTTGCCTTCTGTAACAGAAAGCAGTGAAAATATAGTAAAAAATGATGAACATCAGGCAAAACTGGAGGAAAAGCTGTCCAGTTTAACTTTGGAAGGCTATTACGAAGAGAAAGTTGCCGATTGCAACGAACTGACTATACCTGAATATATCCTCGGAAAGAAATATGAGGCTTCTCCAAATCCTTATAATATTACCAAAGTTGCATTTGAAAAGGCAAAGCAGTCAAAAGAAAACTATCGACTTTCCTTTGAAATAGGAGGCAACTGGAATACTGTAGAGTTGTCAAAGCACTGCTGGACTGCAGCATCATTGGATTTATCCTCGGAAGAGGTAGTCACTCGGCAGAAGCGCTGGTCTAAACATTATGGCTTGTTTGAAAATATTGCAGTGAAGGGCTGCACTCAAAATAACACCTTGTATATGGATATGGCCTTTGTAAACACCACTTTCCAGGATACTTGGGAAATCCGGTTCCAGGACGGTGGATTTACCGCTCATGTGAAGAGAAATGTCAGTTTTGTGGGTGTAGATTTTCAGTTCTTCGGCCGTGAATATAAAAGTAACTGATCTTTGTCCATGTCCGCCTTTTCCGGCGGACTTTTTTCTTGCCAGACAACCTATTTACAGTTGTGCAGTCTGAATATCAGTTTGAATAACAAACAGCTAACAGCTGTCTTAAGCAGGGTGAATAGAATACAATTCGGCTAAACAGCTGCATATATTATAGAAAATCTCATCTGTGCCGGCATTGCCCTGTATGGTTTCTAAAATACTGTGATCTTTGTAATAACCTACAACTGGCTGTACGGTTTTATTATAAATCTTCAGCCTGTCTAAAACTATCCGTTCCAGGTCATCATCCCTCTGAATCAATGCTTCGCCGCAAACCTCACACTTATCCCCAGCCTTGGAAGGATTAAATTTAACATGGTAGCTTGCTCCGCATTTGTTGCAGAACCTTCTTCCAGCGATTCTATCAAAAATTATGTTTTCCGGAACATCAATCAAGAAGGCCTTATCTAAACATTCCTTATTTTCACCTAACAGCAATTCAAGCTGCTTTGCCTGATACAAATTTCTCGGGAAGCCGTCAAGTAAAAAACCATCACTGTATTTTTCCTGATTCAGAATCTCTTTAATCATTGACATGGTAATAGTATCAGGCACCAGCCTGCCGCTTTGAATATACTCTTTTGCCTGAATACCCAAAAGAGTATTTTCTTTTATTTGTGATCGGAACATGTCTCCCGTTGATATATGAGGTATATTAAAACTATCACATATTAATTTGGCCTGAGTGCCCTTACCCGCTCCCGGAGCACCAAGTAACACAATTTTCAAAGGTTCCACCCCCAAGTATTTTATACTATTTATACAAGCAATTATCATGCCAAGTCTTTTTAACCACCCTCCAGCCGCCTTTTTACTCCTGTCCAGCCCTACGAAGATATCTCAGCCTTCCAGTCCTTGATAGTTTTTGTCAACTTAAAACTGCCGATTGATATTTCTTGTCAACGCTATTTAATATTTGCCGTACCATTAGCCAATTGCGGTACTATCTGCTTGTTTCTTGAGGACATTTCTTGTACATACCCATACTCTTAAACCGGATTTTTATCAAGTGCCCGCAATACAAGCTCTTTTCTCTACCCGCGTCCGTTATTCATAAACTTCCATAATTAATATTAAATTCGGATAAAAAAGAGGGTTGACAAATTCTATCAACCCTCAGTGTCTTTTTATTAATATTAATGCTTATACCACTAACAGACTTTGTTATCATGAGCAATTCCATATTTCTCACACTTGGCTGCCACTGTCCGGTGGGATAATCCCAATACCTTTCCCGCCTTATTGAAGCTCTTGTATTTCTGCATAGCCATTGTTATTATTTCCTTCTCGTATTCGTCCATGGTAGGCATATCACCATTTACATGTTTTATATTGCCTTCCCGTCTGGGAGTGATGTTTGTAAGATAGGTAGGCAAGTCAACTTCCGTAATAATTGTACCCTCGCACATATTTATGGCACGCTCAATTATATTTTCCAGTTCCCTGATGTTGCCGGGCCAATTGTAATCCTGTAAATAGGCAAGAGCTTCCTTGCTTATTCCCTGAATGTCTTTTTCAAGCTTCCCATTGATTTTGCTAATAAAGTGCTCAACCAACAGGCTGATATCCTCTTTTCTGATTCTCAGCGGAGGAAGCTGGATAGTTATGACATTGAGCCTGTAGTATAAATCCTCTCTGAATTCGCCCTTTTCAATCATCTCTTCAAGATGCCTGTTGGTGGCGGCAATCACTCTTACATCAACCTTTTGTGTGGTTAACCCCCCTACACTTTCAAACTCTCTCTCCTGCAGTACTCTGAGAAGCTTAATCTGCATGGATTTCTGCATGTCGCCGATTTCATCAAGAAATATGGTCCCACCGTCTGCCAGAGAAAACTTCCCCGGCTTGCTTTTTACAGCTCCGGTAAAAGCCCCTTTTTCATAGCCGAACAATTCACTTTCAAGCAAGTTTTCAGGAATGGCAGCGCAGTTTACTCTTATAAATGGTTTATCCTTCCGTTTGCTGTTTTTGTGGATTGCCTTGGCTATCAATTCCTTACCCGTACCGCTCTCTCCACGTATCAGAACAGTGGATATTGATTTAGAAGCCTTTTCCGCCATGTAAAGACAGTCCTGTAGTGACCTGTTGGAGCCGATGATATTTGAAAAAGATTCACTGACCTTGGAATACCGAAATAACTCTTCCTTGTAGTAATTAGCCTCTTCCTGAGACTTTTCCAATTTGTTGAGTACATTCCTTATTTGGCTTACAGGCCTTAGAATTGCGATTATTCCCTTAAATTTATCATCGATATATATAGGTTCTATTGTAGAAATTATATCCGTACCTTCTTTATGGTAAACAAGGTTTTCTACCTTTTCCCTTGTATTGAAAACCTTCATTCTCAACCCATCAGGGGCTATGTCCTTAAGATCCTTTCCCAGTGCATGCTTGCTGGAATCAGGAAAGTATTTTTTATAAGAAGGATTCATATAGCTTACCCGCCGGTTTTCATCGATAAAGCAGATTAAATCGCTGCTGTTTTCGAGAACCCTGCTGAACTTATAGTTTAATTCCTTAACCGCCGCCAAATCGGAATGTATCTGTTCACTGGCTATATTACTCTGCTCCATGATATCATCAAGTTTATCCATGGTTGTTATTTTATCCGGCATAAGTTTGCTGATAAAATAACAGAGCTCC
>JAUZPH010000039.1 GCA_030706065.1 Bacillota bacterium
GATATAATGCTTCGGACATGGAGTTTGATAAAAATACATAATCGTTTTAATTGAAAATTGACAATTTACAATTAATGATGAAATTCAGCAGGGCTGAATTTCTTTAAAAAAATTTTAGATTTTTCTTAGCGTTGCTAAGAAAAATCATCCTTAATTGTCCATTCTCAATTGTCAATTCAATTAAACACTGTGATTTTCAATACAATTTTTTAATATAGCCTTTTTTAATACCTAATTGTTAAGGATGTGATAAACTTTGAAGACAAAATTAGTTTTGATGGAGGAAGATAATATCGATATGGAGGCTGTCAAGGAGGCTGGGCAAATACTCCAGTCTGGAGGGCTGGTTGTTTTTCCTACCGAGACCGTGTATGGGCTTGGAGCCAATGCCTTGGATTCGGCGGCTGTTACAAGGATCTTTGAAGCCAAGGGAAGGCCACAGGATAATCCTCTTATAGTCCACGTAGCTGACTACCACATAGAAGAATATGTCAAAGAGGTTCCGGAGATTGCCTTAAAGCTGATGGAAAAGTTCTGGCCGGGTCCGCTGACAATAATATTGAAGAAATCGGATATTATACCTGATGAGACCAGCGCAGGGCTTGATAGTGTTGGTATCAGGATGCCAAATAATAAAATTGCTCTAGCACTAATACAAGAGTCAGGAGTACCTGTTGCTGCTCCTTCGGCAAATATATCGGGACGTCCGAGCCCAACGGAGGTTTCCAGATGTGTTGAGGATTTGGATGGAAAGGTTGATTATATAATAGGAGGAAATAAAAGCAGAGTGGGGCTTGAGTCCACTGTGGTTGACTGTACCTCGGATATCCCATGTATCCTCAGGCCCGGTGGAATCACACTGGAGATGCTTAGGGAAATATGCGAAGATATCTATATTGACCCGGCTGTGATGGATAAAAGCAGTAAGGATTTAAAGCCTAAGGCACCGGGTATGAAGTACAGGCATTATGCACCAAAGGCCCCTGTTAAAATTATCGATGGAGATTTGAAAAAAACTATTGAAAAAATCAATGAAATGGTGCAAAATTATATAGATGAAAAAAAGAGAGTGGGAATAATGGTTACGGATGAAACATTTGATGCATATCCTGTGGGGGATATCGTATCTCTTGGCAGCAGGAAGATGCTGGAGACCGTGGCGCAGAATCTCTTTGAGACCTTAAGGGAATTGGATGACAGGCAGGTAGATATCATATTATCCGAATCTTTCGAGGAAAAAGGACTAGGAATCGCAATAATGAACAGGCTTAAGAAAGCTGCATCTTTTGATGTTATAAAGATATAGTCGGAGGTATCTATGAACATATTGTTTGTATGTGCAGGCAACACCTGCAGAAGCTGTATGGCGGAAGCAATATTCAATCATATTAACGATTGTGACAGGTTTAAAGCCCTTTCTGCAGGAGTCTCTGCAGCGAAGGGTAGTTGTACTTCAAAAAATGCTGCGGGAGTAGTTGAATATAATGCCGGCCTTGATATATCAAAGAGAGCGGCGGTTCAGCTGACAGAGGAGCTAATCCGAAAGGCTCAACTGGTTCTTGCAATGACCCGTGGGATAAAGAATCATGTGGCAGCTCTTTTTCCTGATTGTAAAGACAAGGTGTTTACATTGAATGAATATGTCGGCGTGAAGGGTGAGATTTCCGACCCCTACGGCGGCGATATTTCCGTTTATAATAATACATTTATAGATTTGACGGAAAAGATTAAATTATTATTGTTAAAGCTGAAGGAAGATAGCAGTATCTGATAATACTGGTATCTTCTTTTTTGCAATATATAAATAGTTTTGCCAATTATTAATTTTCTGAAAAAGAGTTGGGTAAAATAATTAATCATACGGAGGTGTAGAGATGAAAATCGCCATAGCGTCGGACCATGGAGGCTTTAGATTAAAGGCATATATACTCGAGTATCTGGAGAAGAAAGGTTTTGAATATAAGGACTTTGGAGCCTATAATGAGTCCTCCTGCGATTATCCGGATTATGCTCTTCCGGTAGCTGAAGCTGTAGCAGCCAAAGAATTTGATTTCGGGATACTGATCTGTGGTACCGGTATCGGTATTGGCATTGCTGCCAATAAGGTTCCGGGAATAAGGGCCGCGTTGTGCCACGATACCTTCAGTGCACATGCCACCAGGGAACATAATGACGCCAATATCCTGACCATGGGAGAAAGAATAGTCGGCCCGGGGTTAGCCGTGGATATTGTGGACATATTTTTAAGGACCAGGTTTGAAGGTGACAGGCACATGAGAAGGATAAACAAAATAAGTGATATTGAAAAAAAGTATTATAAATAATGAATGGGGGAAAAAATAATGAGTAAAGTAACACACATTAACCATCCACTTATACAGCACAAGCTGGCAATCATAAGGGATAAAAATACAGGTTCAAAGGATTTCAGGGAACTGGTGGAAGAAGTTGCCATGCTCATGGCATACGAAGTAACAAGAGATATACAAGTGGAGGAAGTTGAAATAGAAACTCCTATCTGCAGAACAAAATGTAATATGCTCTGCGGTAAAAAGCTTGCAATTGTTCCTATATTAAGAGCCGGTCTGGGAATGGTAGACGGTATGCTAAAGCTCGTCCCAGCAGCTAAGGTAGGCCATATTGGCCTGTACAGGGATGAAGAGACACTTCAGCCTGTAGAATACTTCTGCAAATTGCCACAGGACATACAGGACAGAGATGTGATTGTTGTTGATCCAATGCTTGCAACCGGTGGGTCCGCTATGGATGCCATCACTCTTTTAAAGAAGAGGGGAGCGGTAAATATAAGACTTATGTGCCTGATAGCAGCGCCTGAAGGAATAAAAGCCGTTACTGCAGCACACCCGGATGTTGATGTATATATTGCAGCTATAGATGAGAAGTTAAATGAAAAAGGCTACATAGTACCGGGCCTTGGAGATGCAGGGGATAGATTGTTTGGCACTAAATAGGAAATAAAAATATAAGATATCCACAGACTTATTTGAATTTAGTCTGTGGATATTTTTTTATTTATAATGCTATGATAAGAATAACCTACTGAGGAATATAACGGTGTTGATTTAAGAAACCAAAAGGTTACGAGGAGTTCTGAAAATAATTATGTGCCGGAGACCAACAAATACCTTTATGACAGCAGCAGAAATGCTGTTTTTTTCTATCAAAATTTATCCGTATCGGTATTCAAAGCACCGCTGTCGAAATATAAGAGAAAATTTTTTTGTGAAAAACAAAAAATCCTCCCTGTAATTGTGTATTTATTTATATGGGGCGGTGAAAAAGCCGTTCTATAAAATACATATTTAAAGGGAGGAAACCATAATGAAAATATATAAACAAATCCAGGCAAATTTCTGGCAGAATGCCTTCGTGCTTGACCTTACACCGGAGGAAAGATATTTTTATGTTTACTTGATTACAAATACCATGACTACTGTCTGCGGCATATACAAATTCAATTTGAAGCTGGCAGTGCTGGAGACAGGACTCAGCACAGAGGTGATAAACAATTACCTCAATGCCTTTGAAAGCAGCGGAAAGATAGTGGTTTCAAAAATTTCCAGGGAAATAATGATAGTCAACTGGTTAAAGCATAATTCCAAAAGGAATAAAAAGATTATAGGCCAGATAAATGCAGAGCTTAAGGAAGTAAAAGACAAGGAACTGTTGAGGCGGTTCTATGAAATTTGCATAAAGAGAGAATATCCTGATGAAGCAATATTTAATGGGGTTGTATTGCCTTCTGAGGTCGTAATAGAATCGGATAATGCGGTCATAACAGAACCCAACAGTGAGGTGAAAGCAGAGCCGGACAATATTGGACAAGCCGTACAGGAAGCAGCCAAACCGGAGGAGAAGGTTGCTGAAATAGCTTCAAAAGACAAGGCAGAAGAAGTCAAAGAAACTCCAGAGCTGTTGTTTACAGTTCATAAACGGGCTTCCACCGGCAAAAGGAGAGGAAAAGCAAAAGAGAAAACGAATGAGGAAATTGAAGCTTATGAGACGACATGCGGTGAAGATGACCAGGAACAAGCTATTGAGGGTACTCCAGTTATGACCTGGACCTTTAATGACAGTGGTGGAGTATTGAGCGATAGCTGATGAAGCGTTGTTATAAAAATTGATTACAATCGATAGAAACTGGAAAAGAATAATAGCAAAGTATAAAAATCTTTGTATAAATAAGTTATATGGTTTATAATATATTTGAAAAATGTTGAAACGAGGAAAACGGGATGGAGAGAAGAGATAAAAATAACTATTACCTTGATATAGCCGAGACCGTACTGGAACGTGGAACCTGTTTGAGAAGAAACTATGGATCGATTATTGTCAAGCATGACGAAATAATTTCTACAGGTTATACAGGCGCACCAAGGGGAAGGAAGAATTGCAGCGATGTAGGTTTTTGCCGCAGAGAGCATTTGAATGTTCCAAGAGGGACGCAGTACGAATTATGCCGGTCGGTGCACTCCGAGGCTAATGCCATAATAAGTGCCTCAAGGCGGGATATGATGGGAGCTGCTCTGTATTTAGTCGGTAAAGACTCAAAAACCGGAGAACTGGTCAGCGATGCAAATTCATGTATCATGTGCAGAAGACTCATAATAAATGCAGGTATAGAAAAAGTGGTTATAAGAGATTCAAGTGAGGACTATCGTATAATAAACGTACAAGATTGGATTGATGATGATGATTCACTTGGCAGTGAATTCGGTTATTAAGTAGAAGGCAATGATTCTTTGGAAGGTGACGGATCCTGTTAGCCAGGTTTTGTTATATTCGAAATTAGAAAAAAGAGAGAAAGCGACAGGTAGATATGGATAATTTGTTTTTATTAAGTTTATTAGCCGCGGTATTATCTTTCATATTGACACCAATTGTGAAAAAAGTAGCATTTAAGACCGGTGTGATAGATGAACCCAAGGGTGGAAGGAAGATTCATAAGGAACCTACTCCTTTAATGGGCGGTATTGCCATATATGTTTCCTTTATAGTTATGATATTTCTTAAGTCAAGTGATGTAAGTGAGGCCGAGTGGGGAATAATTATAGGAGGCTTTATCATAATGGTAGGGGGAATATTGGATGACAAGCGGGATTTAAAACCCTATCAGAAACTCCTTTTTCAAGTGGCAGCCTCTTTGGTGCTTATTGCCATGGGGCTGAGAATTGGGACACTGACAAATCCTTTTGGTGATATTGTGCCTTTCCTTAATGTCGGTATTCTGTCAATACCTCTTACTATAATCTGGGTTATTGGAATAACCAATGCTCTGAATTTGATAGATGGACTGGATGGACTGGCGGCCGGAGTAGCTTTGATATCATGCCTGACCATTTTGTTTATCGCCATTACCAAAGATAGAACGGGAGCAGCACTGCTGACAGCAATTTTATCGGGAGCTATAGCGGGTTTTCTGCCGTATAATTTCAACCCGGCCTCAATTTTTTTGGGAGATACCGGAGCTCAATTGCTTGGCTTTCTGCTGGCAGCTATTTCGATTGAAGGTGCTATCAAATCCGCAACCGTATTCTCAATAGTTGTACCGATTTTGACTATGGGACTGCCTATTTTCGATACAGTGTTCGCAATAATACGCCGTAAAATAAACGGTAAGCCTATCATGCAGGCGGATAGGGGGCATTTACACCACAGACTGATGGATATGGGATTGAATCAAAAACAGGCGGTTTTGGTCATGTACTTTATAAGTGCGCTGTTGAGTGTGATTTCCATAATATCAATTCAATTGAATTCATCCGCGTCATATTATTTACTTGTTTCAGTAGTGCTGGTGATAGTATTAATCTGCTGGAGACTGGGATTCTTTAAACACAGGGAGTAGCTTAAGGAGATGATGAATATGAAAAAAATAAAGGTTTTAACTATTTTTGGAACAAGGCCTGAGGCAGTAAAGATGGCGCCGCTTGTTAAGGAATTAGATAAAAGAGAAGTTATTGAATCAAAGGTATGTGTGACTGCGCAGCACAGGGAAATGCTGGATCAAGTATTGAATCTGTTTGATATAAAACCGGATTATGACCTGAATATAATGCAAACAAGGCAAACCCTTACCGGCATAACCGCCAGAGTGCTGGAGGGGCTTGAAGATGTTTTCGAAGAAGAGAAGCCGGATATAATCCTGGTCCATGGGGACACTACCACTACCTTTGCTGCCGGTTTGGCGGCATTCTATAAACAGATTAAGGTAGGGCATGTGGAGGCAGGACTTCGAACCTTCGATAAGTATTTCCCTTTCCCGGAAGAGATGAACAGAAAGCTTACAGGGGCAATAGCAGACTTGCATTTTGCACCAACAACGGGATCGAAAAACAACCTTCTAAGGGAAGGCGTGGATGAAAATGCAATATATGTTACCGGTAATACCGTAATTGATGCCATGGCCTACACTGTTGAGGATGATTATATTTTTGAAAATGAGGAATTGAACAGTATTGATTATTCAAAAAAAGTTATTATGGTTACGGCTCATAGAAGGGAAAACTGGGGAGAAGGCATCGACAATATATGCTGTGCCCTCAATAAATTAATTGAAGAAAATGAAGATGCAGAGGTTGTATATCTTGTGCACTTGAATCCCATTGTAAAAGATGCGGTTTATGAACACCTTGGCGGAAAGAAAAGAATTCATCTTCTTCCTCCTCTGGATACTAAAGAGACCCATAACCTTATGAACAAGTGTTATCTGGTGATGACTGATTCCGGCGGACTTCAGGAAGAAGCTCCTCATTTAGGCAGGCCGGTACTGGTTTTAAGGGGAGTTACAGAAAGGCCAGAAGCTGTTGAAGCCGGGACTGTCAAGCTTGTGGGAACGGATACTATGGAAATCTTCAATGCAGCCAATGAGCTGCTCAGATGCAGTGATGAATATGAAAAGATGAGCAGGGCGATAAATCCCTATGGTGACGGAAAAGCCTCCATAAGGATCTGCGATTCCATAATAAAACACTTTGACTCCAATGAAGGCTAATTTTGATGTTCTATAGGAGGCTGTGAAAAAAGTCATTCTATAAGTTTCACTACACCGCTTGTGGCGTGCCACAAGCGGCCCGCGAAAAAGAATGACTATGTTTTTCACATCCTCCTACATAGATGAACAGAATAGACAGCGTAATATAGCTGCGGAAATTTATATCTTAATCTATCGCCAGGGATGTAAAATTTCTTCTAAATTAAAACCTAATTTGTTGAAATTTTACATCCGGAAAAATCGGTGAAGATTCGATATTTTCTTCGGTGAAAACTAAAGGTTTAAATTTCCGCATCTGTATAAGCGCTGTCTTTTTCTTTTTACTAAAAAGAGGCAGGGGTCAAGAAAAGATTGTTTAATTTTTAACAAATTTCTATTGATAAAAAGACTTTTTATGGGTATAATTAGTCTTGTAATAGAAAGCTTTGTAAGAGAAATGATTAGTACATAATGTAGGAGGTATAACTATGAAGGAAGTTGTTATTGTCAGCGCAGTCAGAACTGCAATAGGCACATATGGTGGAGCATTAAAGGATGTACCGGCTGTAGATCTGGGTGCATTAGTGATTAAAGAAGCTGTAAAGCAGGCTGGAATCAGTCCTGAAATAGTTAATGAAGTAATAATGGGTAATGTACTTCAGGCAGGTCTCGGACAGAATCCGGCAAGACAGGCAGTGATAAAAGCAGGGCTTCCGTTTGAAGTTTCCGCAATGACAATAAATAAGGTCTGCGGATCCGGTTTAAGAGCAATAAGTCTGGCTGCACAACTCATAAAAGCCGGCGACGCCGATGTAGTTATTGCAGGCGGTATGGAGAATATGTCAAGAGCTCCGTATGTTTTGGATTCTGCCAGATGGGGGCAAAGAATGGGAAATGGAACCATGGTAGATGTCATGATAAACGACGGACTTTGGGATGCTTTTAACAATTATCATATGGGAATAACTGCAGAAAACATAGCAGAAAGATGGAAACTGTCAAGAGAAGAGCAGGATGCATTTTCTGCGGAATCACAGGCAAAGGCTGGAAAGGCAATTGCAGAAGGAAGATTCAAGGACGAGATAGTGCCTGTTGTGATTCCTCAGAGAAAGGGAGACCCGATAGTATTTGATACTGACGAACATGCCAGACCTGGTACAACTGTAGATAAGCTGGCAAAGTTAAAGCCATCCTTCAAGAAAGATGGTTCTGTAACGGCTGGTAATGCATCCGGATTAAATGACGGAGCAGCAGCAGTAGTTGTTATGAGTGCCGAAAAAGCTGCAGAATTAGGTATAAAACCACTGGCGAAGATATTATCCTATGGTTCAAGAGGACTTGATCCGGCAATAATGGGCTACGGCCCGGTGGCAGCTACAAAGGCAGCCCTTGATGCATCAGGATTAAAGGTTGAGGACCTGGATTTGATAGAAGCAAATGAAGCTTTTGCGGCTCAAAGCCTGGCAGTTGCAAAGGATTTGAACTTTGATATGAGCAAGGTAAATGTCAATGGAGGAGCCATAGCACTTGGACATCCGATAGGAGCTTCCGGTGCGAGAATTTTGGTAACTCTGCTTCACGAGATGGCAAAGAGAGATGCCAAGAGAGGCCTCGCAACTCTGTGTATTGGCGGAGGGCTTGGAACAGCTCTGGTAGTCGAAAGATAAAATTAGAAATAAAGTTCCGCATCTAGATATTGTGAAGTGTTTACAGAGACTCTGCTGTGGGGATAATTTAATTCCTATGCAGAGTCTTTTAATATATTGCAAAAATGAAAGTTTAAATATGAGGTTTTTGCATACTATAATTGTTAACAATGTGTTAACTTTTATTGAGTAGTTAAAAATAATGAATATTCCTAAGACTATTTATGCAAATTAAACGCTGCTCGAATTATGTGAGATATAGTGCCTCAGATTTGATTATCTCTGCGATTGAGCAAAATGAACACCTGTGTGATATTTGTCGAATATTGAAAGCAAATGAAAAGGATATCAATTATGTTGATATATCAACTTGCATAATAGCGAATATTCAGATAAAGGAATGGTTTGGAAACCTATATTGCAAAACATACATAATCAGATGTAATCCAAGCTTCCGTGAGGTTTACGACAAAAATATCGAATAACCGACCAATACATCAAAAAGCAGAACTTTTTACGAATAATTAACCTTTTTAAGAAAATCATACAAGATATATAATCATATTATTGCCGATGCTGGAAGTTGGTGAAGACAGTGGATAAAAATGTCAGCTTTATGCTGAAACAGACTTTTATCTTTGATTGTTTAATCGGAGTTATTGCAGGAGTCAGCCTTGAGTTTTTCGTCAGAGGTTCTGGAGTGTTTATTGTGACAGGTGTTGTAACAGCCTATGCTAATTTCATAATAAACAGTATAATAGGCCATCTGGCCTTTAACAAACTGAGCGGTTTGTCAGCACTTATATATGTAACTTCATATTTTATAAGAATTATTTTGACAGCGCTTATAGGTTTCGTTATTTTTACTTATAATAAGTATGGCACTCTTGAATATATTCTAGGTTATACACTTCATTTTATGAGTTTGGCTATTTACTCTTTCAGAATTAAGAATGAGTAGGTTTCAACGATAAGATGAGTATAGGGAAACATTACGAAAACTTAACTTATACATGCGTCAAACACTGAATTTTCAACAGTTTTTGACCATATATAAGTTTATAGTTGAAGTTGTTTCTCTACAGTACAGCATTTTCTTTGCTGGGAAAGGAAGTGATTCGGTGCCGGAAAAAGCATTATTTACAATTAATATCCTTGGCTTGGAGCTAAAGATCAATTCCAGCATAATTGTGCAGTGGGTCATAATTTTATTACTGGCTCTGGTTTCGTTTTTATTGACTCGAAATTTAAAAAAGCGGCCGGACAGAAAGCAGAGTGCACTGGAGGTTGTATACACGGCGATAGCAAATCTGGTGCATGAAAATATGGGAGAAGGATATAAAAATTTTGTGCCTTATATTGGCACTCTCGCATTATTTATTTTGCTTATGAATGTAAGCCCTCTCATAGGGGTAAAGGCGCCAACTGAAGAGTTAAGTGTGACTGCAGGAATAGCATTGATTACTTTTTTTATGGTTCAGGCAAATGCTATAGGAAAGATTGGAGTAGGAAAGTATGTACATGGTTACTTCAATCCGCTGGCATTTATTATGCCTTTGAATGTTCTGGAAAGAATAATGCTTCCAATATCTCTTAGTCTTCGTCTTTTCGGTAACATGAGTGCCGGAGCAATAATAATGGGAATAGTCTACGATAAGTTGACAGCAATCGCCTGGCCTGCAGGTTTAGTAATACCTGTGCCATTTCATTTCTATTTCGATTTCTTCGACGCTGTTCTTCAAATGATTATTTTTGTTATGTTGACAATGGTCCAAATCAAAATTATAGCAGAACATTAAACATTAATTTAAAGGAGGAATTTTACTATGGGAACAACATTAATAGCAATAGGAGCTGGTTTGGCAGCACTAGGATGTTTTGGTGGAGGTATAGGTACAGGTATTGCTGCTTCGAAAGCTGTTGAAGGTGTATCAAGACAGCCGGAAGCCAGCGGTAAGATACTGAGTACGTTGGTAGTAGGTGCAGCCTTCTCGGAATTTACAGCAATCCTATGTTTCATTGTTGCCTTTATGTTATACGGAAAGATATGATAAAAGACCATCCAAGTTACATAGAGATGGAGAGGAGGCTTGGATAATATGGAGTTGAGTATAGATTGGGGCAGATTAATACTGACAATCATAAACTTCATGATTCTGTATTTTGTATTAAGACATTTTCTGTTCAAGCCAGTAAGCAATCTGATTACAACCAGGCAGAATGAAATTGACAGTGATATAAAAAATGCTGAGGATAATAAGGTTAAGGCAGAGCAGCTAAGAATAGAAAGTGAAACAAATCTTAGAGATTCAAGAGATAAAGGCAGGTCAATTGTAGAAGATTACAAGAAAAAAGCCGAAAGCCTTTTCGATGAAATTAAGAGTGATGCAGGTAAAGAGGCTCAGGAAGTTATGGAAAGAGCCAGGAAGGAAGCAGAAAGAGAAAAGGAAATGGCACAGGCTGAAGTAAAGGAGCAGATAGTTAGTTTGGCAGTGCTGCTCTCATCAAGGGCATTGGAAAAATCCATTGATGAAGAGGAACACAGGAGACTTATTAATGACTTTATTGCTAAGGTAGGTATCTAATTATGTATGAATATCTTGATAGAAGATATGCGCTGGCTCTTTACAGAGTTGCGGAGGAAAAAGGAAAAGTAGAAGAAATAATGGGGCAGCTTAGGGAAGTCGTGGAGTTAATCTACGGAAATGAAGATATGATGAAGCTGCTCAAGCATCCCGAAATAAGCAAGACTAAGAAGAAAGATACCATTGAGAGAATTTTCAAAGGTAAGGTAGATGAGGGAATTTTAACTTTTCTTTTAATTCTTATAGATAAGGATAGAATACTATATTTAAGAGAAAAACTTGGCGAGATGGAAAAAATCCATCTTGAGAAGAATAATACCCTCTTGGCTGTAATAAAAACTGTTGTACCTCTTATTGAGGAGGAAAGAAGAAATCTTTTGGAAAAACTGGAAAAAAGATACAATAAAAAGGTTTTACTGAAGGAAGAATTGGATTCAAGTTTAATTGGAGGAGTTTATGTCAGAGTCGGTGATGATGTCATAGACGGCACCGTTAAACTCAGACTGGAAAAAATGAAAGAATTGATGCTAAAGGCAGGGAGGTGATTAAATGATCATAAAACCGGAGGAAATTACCTCAATAATCAAGAGTGAAATAGAGAGATACGAAAATAGAATAGAAACAGTGGATTCCGGTACAATAATTCAGGTTGGTGATGGTATAGCCAGAGTTTATGGACTTGATGAATGTATGGAAGGTGAACTGCTGTCATTTTCTAATGGAGTATACGGTATGGCACTGAACCTTGAACAGGATAACGTGGGCTGCGTTCTTCTCGGAACCGAAGAGGGTATAAAGGAAGGCGACGTTGTAAAGAGAATGGGCAAGGTTGTTGAGGTGCCAGTTGGAGAGGCCTTAATAGGAAGAGTTGTAAATGCATTAGGTGCTGCCATAGACGGCAAAGGCCCAATAGTAACTACAGAGACCAGGGCCGTTGAGACACGTGCACCGGGAGTTATAGACAGACAATCAGTTAGGCAGCCTTTACAGACAGGAATCAAGGCTATAGATTCCATGATTCCAATAGGTAGAGGCCAGAGAGAATTGATCATAGGCGACAGGCAGACGGGAAAAACCGCACTAGCCATTGACACGATCATTAATCAAAAGGGTAAAGATGTGATCTGTATTTATGTTGCCATAGGGCAGAAGCAGTCAACGGTTGCCCATATAGTAAACACATTTACGGAGATGGGTGCTATGGACTACACTATAGTAGTTTCATCCTCAGCCTCAGAAACAGCGCCTCTCCAATTTATTGCTCCATACGCCGGCTGCAGTATGGGCGAATATTTTATGAGCAAGGGAAAAGATGTCCTTATCATATATGATGATCTGTCAAAGCATGCCGTTGCATACAGGACGATGTCATTACTTCTTAGAAGGCCGCCGGGCAGAGAGGCATATCCCGGGGACGTATTCTATATACATTCAAGATTGCTTGAAAGAGCAGCAAAGTTATCCGAAAAGCTCGGAGGGGGTTCATTAACTGCACTTCCGATAATAGAAACCCTGGCGGGGGATATAACGGCATATGTACCTACAAACGTAATATCTATCACTGACGGACAGATATTCCTTGAATCGGAACTCTTCTATTCAGGACAGAGGCCGGCGGTAAATGCCGGAGTATCGGTTTCCAGAGTTGGAGGAAGTGCTCAGATAACAGCCATGAGAAAGCTTTCCGGTACTTTGAGATTAGAGCTGGCTCAATATAGAGAATTGGCGGCTTTTGCTCAATTTGGTTCCGACCTCGACAGAGAAACAAGAAGAAGGCTGGAGAAGGGAAAGAGATTGGTAGAAGTTTTAAAGCAGGACCAGTACAGCCCTATGCCAGTTGAAAAAGAGGTAATAATACTGTACGCAGCCATCAACGATTTCTTATCAGAGATAAAAGTTGCAAAGGTCAGAAGTTTTGAGAAGAAATTCTTTGAATTTATGGATACTCATCATAGAGGAGTTGCAGGTTCTATTGCAGAAAACAAGAAATTGACACCGGAAGCTGAAAGTGAATTGAAAGCTGCTTTGGAAGAGTATATAAAAATATTTTTAGCCGAAGAGCAGTAAACAGCAAGCTACCAATAGTTACAGGAGGTGGAATATGGCTGGAGCAGGGCTTATAACTCTAAAAAGAAGAATGAAATCTGTTTTAAATACAAGAAAAATAACCAAGGCTATGGGACTCGTGGCCACCTCTAAGTTGAGAAAGGCTAGATTAGCCCTAACAAAGGCCCAGGATTACAACAGCAAATACTCTGCCATATTCGAGGAGGTACTTAATAACTTCGATGAGAAAAGTATTTACACCGCGAATAATGGAAGCAGTAAGAAGCTCTATGTGGTATTTACTTCAGAAAGCGGCCTATGCGGAGGATATAATGTTTCAGTGGTCAGCAAGACCGTTGAATCTGCAGGCAAGGATAAGGAGAATACACGAATACTTGTAGTTGGACAAAAGGGAAGAGGGTATTTTAACAGGCTCAGGTATGAAACAATAGCCGAGTATGTTGAAGTCCCGGATATACCGACAGTCAAAGAGGCTGATACAATTGCAAGACATATTTTTTCCATTTTCAAAAAAGGTGAAGTGGGAGAAGTATATTTGGTATATACCAAATTTGTATCTTCGGTAAAGCAGGATGTGGAAGTGGAAAAACTTCTTCCTGTCAGCAGAGCCGAGAGTAAAGGGAATAACGAAAATATATCCTTTGAGCCCTCTGTAAGTGAAATTTTCAATTATATAGTTGAAGAGTATATCAAGCAGAAATTATATTCTAATCTTACAAATGCAAAATCCAGTGAACATGCATCAAGGATGAATGCCATGGATGGAGCTACAAAGAACGCCAATGAATTGCTTGATAAGCTTAATTTGAAATATAATAGATTAAGACAAAGTTCTATTACCCAGGAAATATCAGAAATCGTGGGTGGAGCTGAGGCTCAGAGATAAGGAGAAGGAGGATAAATATGTCCGGTCGAGTAGGTAAAGTCGTACAGGTCATAGGGCCGGTTATCGATATTAAATTTGACTCAGATTCTCTTCCTAATATTCTCAACTGCCTTGAAATAAAGGC